>CBFGVD010000092.1:0-9696 GCA_965651965.1 uncultured Verrucomicrobiaceae bacterium
GCCCCCACACCCCGAAGCGCGGTCTTGCCCGCGCAGTCCAACGGGAACGGATCTACGGGGGACGAAAAAGCCGCGGGGGGTGGCCCCCCGCGGCTTGAAATGCGTGTCCGGGGGAGGAATCAGGGGGTGGCGGCGGGGATCACCGTCACCACGAAGGCGGCGTCAAGCGGCATGGCCGAGAAATCCTGGGCGAAAATGGTCCAGTTCGCGCCGTCGTACCACACGCCCAAAGGCTTGTCCACATACGTTGGGCTGTCGTTGTTGTAGAGGTGGGTTGCGAAGACGACCGCGTCAGGTTTGGCATCGGTCAGAGGATTGGTAATCGTCGCGATGTGGCCGCCGACATTCCCGGCATCCGTGGTGAAGACGAAGGATGCGGGTTGCTTGGCGACTTTCAGTTTGGTCACATCCGCGATGTTGAAAGCCAAGGTGCCAAACGGATCGCCGTTCTCCGTGAAAACCGTCCAGCGGCCCGAATACGGCGTGGCGGGGGTGAAGGGTTCGATGAACCAAGTCCCTGCATACCCCGTGAAATTGGTGCCGGGAATATTTTTCACCGGGTTCACCATGTGGGTGATGTGGAACAGGCCGGCGGGACGGTTCTTCTGGAGCTGGAAGAAGTTGACGTTGCTAAAGGTGTTGGCTGGCGTGCAGAGCGTCTGCTTGGCGCCCGGGGCCAGCAGGACGTTGAAATTCGCCCCCGCGGGCACGGCCGCGCCGTCCTCGTTCTCGATCTGCCAGCGATTGGTGGTGGCATTGTAGGAAACGCCGACCGGATGCGGGTTGTAGGTACCCGTCCAGTATTGGGTGATGACCGGCTTGAGCTTCCACTTCCCGTTGAAGGTCGGGTGGTCGATGGTCATGGTGTCCCCGGAGGTGTTCGTGCCATCGGCGGTGAACTGAAACGCCTTCGGGCCGGCGGCCTGGGCCGGGGCGGCGAAGAGGGCGGCAAGGGCGCAGGCAATGGACAGGCCTGGCAAACGGAGCAATGATGGTGTTTTCATGGGTCGCGTAGTTTGAAACGCGCTACCATGCCTAGCCATTTGTTGATGCCGGTCAATCTCTTACTTTATTGAAATAATAGTGCAGGATGCAATCCATGATAGATGCCTGAAAACACGGGAAGTTGCGGTTATCACAAGGGTAAACTTGTAATGGAAATGCCGCTGCGGTTTTCGGTAATGCTCCCACCGGATATGGGTCGCGGACCTACTTCGTCTCCTCTTCCATGTCCGTCCCGCGCTTCACATAGTGGTCCGTGATGCGTTTTTCCGCGCCGTATTCGATCACGTTGGCCGAGCACAGGTCGGCCGCGAGCGTCTTGGCGGCGGCGATCTCCAGATCGGTGGGAGGTGCCGCGGCGGTTTCCGCCGGCTTGAGTTCCAGGTTCGGCACGATCTTCTCCATGCCGGGCGAGACGGCGGGGTCGATGATGTAGCCGATGGCGGGCCTGGGCTTGCCCTCGGGCAGCTCGCCTTTCGCCAGGAGCGCCCGTTTGCCGGGCTCGCCCAGCAGGCCGAATTGCCCGGCGTGCTGGTAGCCGCGCAGCAGGGTTTCGCGGGCGATCCGTTCGCGGACCGGATAGTCGTCGTAATCCTGGCCCAGCTTGGTCTTGCCGGATTCCCGCGCGAAGACCTTGTCGAAATAGGCGGACGGTTCCAATCCGAGCGACTTCGCCTCGTCGATCATCGCGATGGACTTCAGCAGCGTGGCCTTCGCGGCATCGGGGGTGAGGGAGCGGTAGAAGGCGGCATCCGACACGGCGGTCCGCATCTCGGCCACGAGGGCCTCCTTGCGGGCATGCTTCTTGTAGTGCTTCGAGCCGAAGACGAAGGCGAGGAAGAGCACCAGTGCCCATGCCGCCAGTTTCAGGGTGGTAACGACGCGCGGGTCCATCAGGTCCAGATTGATTTGGGTTTCTTCGGTTCGGCGGCTTCCGGTTCGGGGAAGTTCCGCTTCTCGCGGCAGTGGAAGAGGGCTTCCTCGCGGGTGATGTAGCCGCTGTCCAGCAGGCCCGCGATGGTTTGATCGATGGTGCGGGAGCCGTCCTTGAAGCCGATTTCCATGAGGCCGACGAGCTGCTCCAGCTTGCGCTCGCGGATACAGGCGCGGATGCCGTGGTTCGCGCGCATCACCTCGGAGGCGAGGACCCGGCCCTGGCCGTCCGCGCGCTGGATCAGGCGCTGGGAAACGACGGCCTCCAGCACGCCCGCGAGCTGGGTCACGATCTGGGATTGCTGGTCCGGAGGGAAGACATCCACCAGGCGGTCGATCGACTGGGGGGCATCCACGGTGTGGAGCGTGGCGAGCACCAGGTGCCCGGTTTCCGCCGCGGTGAGGGCGATGCGGATGGTCTCCAGGTCCCGCAATTCCGAGACCACGATCACGTCCGGATCCTGGCGCAGGGCCTGGCGCAGGGCAATAGGGAAGCCGCGCGTGTCCGCGCCCACTTCCCGCTGCTTGATCAGGCAGCTCGCGTGGGAAAAGACGAACTCGATGGGGTCCTCGATGGTGACGATGACGCCGGAGCGGTTCTCCGAGATCCGGCGGACCATGGCGGCGAGCGTGGTGGACTTGCCGGAGCCGGTGATGCCGGTCACCAGCACGAGCCCGCGGCGGAGCTGGCAAATCTCGTGGACCGCGGCGTGGTGGCCGAGCTCGCCCAGCTCCGGGATATGCTGCGGGATGTGGCGGAAGGCGGCCTCGTGCGACCCGCGGGCGAGGTGGACGTTTCCGCGGAAGCGGCCCACGCCCTCGATCTGGAGGGCGTAGTCCAGCTCCCAATTCTGCTCCAGGGCGGCGCGCTGCGCCTCCGAGAGCGTGTCCAGGATCAGGCGGCGGGTCGTCTCCGGATCGAGCAGGAATTCCTCCAGCGGCACCAGATTCCCGCCGACCCGCGCGGCCGGCGGGGCCCAGGCGGAGAGGTGGAGGTCGGAGCCGCCGAGCTCGACGGTCTGGCGGAGATAATCGGTGATTTCGCGTACCTGGCTCACGATGGTAGGGAAAGAAACTAGGAGATGCCGCGCATGGCGCGATCAAAATCCTGCGGCCGGTCCGTGGCGGAGCGGGCGGTGGCGGGATCTATGATGCCCTGCCGGGTGGCGGCGATGAGATAGCGCAGGAACGAGCAGCCCGAGGATTCGTCCGCCTTGTTCAGATGGTCCTTCAGTTCGTCGTAGCGGCCTTCCTCGATCCATTTCCGGGTGGCGCCTTCGTTCTGGAAATATTCCAGCACGGCCACCACGCCGCCATCGATGCGCGGCAGGAGCTGCTGGGCGATGGCCCCGACGAGCTGGTGGGCGAGCAGTCCGGCCGCGCCGCCGCTGCCGGTATCGCTCAGGATGCGGTTCAGCCGTTCCATCGCCACGGGGACGCCTGCCACGCCGGAACCGTGCAGGGTGGAGATGACCAAGTGGCCGGTTTCCGCCGCACGGAGGGCGGTGAAGGCGGTTTCCGCATCCCGGATCTCGCCGAAGAGGATGATATCCGGGTTCTGCCGCAGGGCGGCGCGCAGCGCTACCGAGAAATTGTCCGTATCCCGCCGCACTTCCCGCTGCGAGAACCAGGACCGGTCGTTCTGGAAAAGGTATTCGATCGGGTCCTCGATCGTCACGATGTGGCGGGCCTGGTGGCGGTTCACCCACTGGAGGCAAGAGGCGATGGTGGTGGACTTCCCGGAGCCCGTGGGCCCGCAGACGACGACCAGGCCGGAGCGCCGTTCCATCCAGGAGGAAAGTAGGGGGCCGGGCAGGCCCAGTTCGTCGAAGGAGGGGATTTCCTTCTTGATCGGCCGCAGCGCCACGGCCAGGCGCCCCAGGCTGCGGTAGAGATTCGTCCGCAGGCGGCCGGCTCCTTCCACGCTGATGGAGGAGTCCCCGTCGGTTTCCGTGGCGGGGTCCGCGCCGCAGGCACGCCAGATATACTCGATGTCCTCCTTTTCAACCGGGCCGCCATGGACGGTGACGACTTCCCCGTTCGTCCGGACCCGCGGCCGTTCGCCTTCCATCAGGAAAACGTCGCTGGCGCCGCCGGTGAAGGCGTTCTCAAGCAGGGCACGGATCTCGGGATTCACGGGAGCCAGACTAACAGGTGCACGCGGGGGGTGGAAAAGGCGGAAGATGTGATTTTCCGGTGAATTCCACGTGGAGGAAAGCCGCCGGACCTTGGAAGTGTCGGGAAATCGATCCGCCTCCCTGCGCTCCGGGGCTGCCTTTCAGCGCATCAGGTAGCCCGTCGTGTCCGGCGCGAAAACGGCGGGATCGATCCTGGCATTGATCTTCGTGTCCTTGAAGACGGTACGGATGCGGGACTTGTCCTCCAGCTCCAGCTCCAGGGCCCGGAGCTCGCGGGTCTTCAGGTCGATGTCGAAGAACATCCAGGGCACCTGGCGGCGCATGGTCCTGTCCTTCGGCCGCACGGTGAGCTGGTAGATGCCGCCGGTGACGCGGGATTCGACGGGCTCGAAGGCACCGTGGAAGCCGGCGAGGTCGCGGAAAGCCCCGTCGGAAAGCAGGGTGAATTGCCGCGCGTCCGCGGAATCGGCGTCGATCCTGCGCCCGCGTTTCTTGGCGACATCGAGCAGGGTCATGGTCGTCCCGTCGGAGGCCGCGAGGGTCTTGACCGGTTGGCCGAGCTCCCACAGTAGCTTGCCCGGGCGCTGCATGCGCAGGCGGCCGGGGGTGGCGACCGGCTTTTTCAGGGCGGGGAGCTTCCGCTCCTGGATGAAGTTCGCATCCAGGCTTTTGAGGTTTTTCTGTCCTGCGATCCAGGCTTCCAGAGGTTTGAGGTCCGGCTCCGCGGCGGCGAGGGGAGCCAGGGAGAGGAGCAGGGCGAGCAGGCGGCGCATGCGGGGCAAGAGGAAGGCGGGCGGGGGGAAGTGCAAGCGCGAAGTTCCCCCGCCGGGGCGGCTCCGCATTGCCGGACGTTTGCCTTTCCCGCCCGGGGGAAACCGTCTTCCCTCCGCGCATGCGGAAATGGTGGCTCCATCTGATGTTGCTCGCGGCGGTGGCCGTGGCGGCGCTCGGATTGTCCCGGCTGAGGTTCGATACGGATATTCTCTCGATGCTGCCGGGCGATCTGCCGGAGGTGAAAGGCTTGAAAGCACACCACCGCGCCTTCGCCCGGGAGGACGAGGCGATCCTGCTGGTGGAGGGGAGCGGGGACAGTTCCCCGGCGGCCGCGGCTGCGTCCCTCGCGAAGGCTCTGGAAGAGCGCGGCGTGGTGAAGGAGGCCCGCTGGCAGCCGCGCTGGACGCAGGAGCCGCAGGGCCTGGCGGAATTGCTTGCCTACCTGTGGTTGAACGGGGATCCCGCGCAGGCGGAAGCCCTGGCGGCCCGCCTGTCCCCGGGGAACTCGCAGGCGGCGATGCAGGAGGTGCTGGAGAATCTGGCCACGGCCATCGATGGGCAGGAGCTCGCGATGCAGGCGCACGACCCCTTCGGCTTCCTGGACCACCCGGCGGTGGCGGCCGTGTTATCGGCCTCGGGCGGCGGTGGCGGGGCCTTCGCCAGCGCGGACGGCACGGCGCACCTCGTTTTCATCGATGCCCCGGCGGAAGTCCGCGGCTACCGGCAGGCGGGGGAGTGGATCGGCCGCGTGCGCACGGCCGCCGCGGAGTGGGAAGCCGGGGAGGGGCGGGGCTTCAAGGTGGGGCTGACCGGGGAGCCGGTCTTTTCCTCGGAGATCGGCATGGCCATGGAAAAGGACCTGAGCGGTTCCATCGGCATCACGCTCACGCTCATCGGCATCCTTTTCTGGTGGATGCAGCGGCGGCTGATGCTGCTGGGCGGGCTGATCGTCACGCTGTGCCTGGTTTTCGCCGTGGCGCTGGGGGTGGCGGGCTGGATGTACGGGGAACTGAGCATCATGGCGCTGAGCTCCGCGGAGATCCTGATCGGCCTGGCCACGGACTACGGGCTGGTGATCTGCCAGGAGGCGAAGGTGGCCGGGCACGATCGCAAGACGCTGCTCCGCGCCAGCGGCAAGCCAGTGCTCTGCGGCGCGGCGACGACCGCGGTGGTTTTCCTGGCTCTGAACTTGGGCGGCCTGCCGGGGATGGCACAGCTCGGCAGCATCGTGGCCTACGGGCTGGTGGCGGCGGGCGTGCTGATGATCGCCTTTTACCTGCCTTGGGTGGTGAAATTCGGCGTGAACCGCGCCCCGGCGGAGGACGAGGCGAAGTGGCTGCCGCGGCGGCGGAAATCCTGGATCTTCACCGGCGCGCTGATCGCGCTCGCGCTGGCGGTGCTGGCCGTCCTCGGCACGCCCGGGGTGGAGTTCGACTCCAAGATCATGCGTCCGCGGGATAGCGCGGCGATGGCCGCCTTCGAGCGGATGCGGGAGAAATTCCCGGACCGCGATCCCCGTCTGCTGCGCGTGGTGGTGGAAGCGCAGGATGACGCCGTGATGTTGGCCCGGATCGCGGAGGCGGAGAAGCGCCTGAGCCGCGGGGTGGAGCAGGGCGTGCTGCTGGAGGCGGATTTCCCCTCCGGCTGGTGGCCCGATCCCGCGCGGCAGGAGCGGAACCGGCCGGTGCTGCTGGCGCTGGCCGGGCAAGCGCCGCGCCTGCTGGCGGAGGCGGACGAGACCGGTTTTTCCGCGGAGGGAACCGCGCTGGGGCGGCAGGTCATGGAAATCCTGGCGAAGGAGGGTGCGCAAGCGGGCTTCTACCCGCAATCCGCGGCGGCGCGCGAGGTCATGCGCCTTTTCCTCCACCGGGAGGAAGGCGGCGGCGGCCTGATGATCGGCACCCTGGTTCCGGCGCCGGAGACCGATCCGATGTCTCCCGGTTACCCGCTGCTGCGCGAGCTGAACGGGGACGGCATCTGGCTCAGCGGCTGGAGTCTCTTCAAACCCGCCATCTCCGGCCTGGTGCGGGAGGACATGGTGAAAATGCTGCTCCCCATGGGCCTGCTGCTGCTGGGCATGATGGCGGTGATCTTCCGCCGCTTCCGGGATGTCGGCTTCGCGCTCTTCGCCATGCTGGTCAGCACCGTCTGCCTGCTGGCGATCATGCGCGCCTTCGGGCTGAAGTGGAATTTCGTGAACCTGATGGCCACGCCGCTGCTCCTCGGCACCGGGATCGATTACGCCATCCACGTGACCCTCACGCTCAAGCGCACCGGCATGTGCTTCAAGGAGCTGTGGAACGGCACGGGGAAAGCGCTGCTCTTCTGCGGGGCGTCGAATGTGATCGGCTTCGGGTCGCTGTGTTTTTCATCGAGCGACGCGCTCGTCAGCCTGGGCCAGGTGGCCGTCATCGGCATTCTCCTGAGCATGACGGTCTCGATTTTCCTGCTGCCGGGCTGGCATGCGCGGCGGCCGCGGGAGCAGGGGAAATAAAAAAGCCCCCGCCCCGCGGGAATGCCGCGGGAGGGGGCTTCCGGAGCCGTCCTTCAGAGTTCCGCCAGGATCGCGTTGAGCGTGGCGCTGGGGCGCATGGCGGCGGAGGCCTTGGCGTCGTCCGGCTGGTAGTAGCCGCCGATGTCCACGGGCTTGCCTTGCGCGGCGATCTGCTCTTCCACGATCCGCGCTTCGTTCGCGGCGAGCTTTTCGGCGACGGGGGCGAAGGCGGCCTTCAAGTCCGCATCCACATCTTGCGCGGCGAGCGCCTCCGCCCAATAGAGGGCGAGGTAGAAGTGGGAGCCGCGGTTGTCGATACCGCCGACCTTGCGCGAGGGCGACTTGTCGTTTTCGAGGAACTTGCCGTTCGCGGTGTCCAGCGTGTCGGCAAGCACCTTGGCCTTGGCGTGGCCCTGCGTGTCGGCCAGATGCTCGAAGGAGGCGGCGAGGGCGAAGAACTCGCCCAACGAGTCCCAGCGCAGGTAGTTTTCCTCCACGAATTGCTCGACGTGCTTCGGCGCGGAGCCGCCCGCGCCGGTCTCGAAGAGCCCGCCGCCGTTCATCAGCGGGACGATGGAGAGCATCTTGGCGGAGGTGCCGACTTCCAGGATGGGGAAGAGATCCGTCAGGTAGTCCCGCAGCACGTTGCCGGTCACGGAAATGGTGTCCTCGCCCTTCGCGATGCGTTCCAGGCTGAACTTGCAGGCTTCCGCGGGCGGCAGGATGCGGATGTCCAGCCCGGCGGTATCGTGGTCCTTCAGGTATTTCTCCACCTTGGCGATGATCTGCGCGTCGTGGGCGCGGCCGCGGTCCAGCCAGAAGACGGCGGGTGAACCGGTGGCGCGGGCGCGGTTCACGGCCAGCTTCACCCAATCCTGCACCGGGGCGTCCTTGGTCTGGCAGGCGCGCCAGATATCGCCGGTTTCCACGGAGTGTTCCAGCAGCACGGTGCCCTTCGCATCGGTCACGCGGATCACGCCCTTGGCGGGAATCTCGAAGGTCTTGTTGTGGGAGCCGTATTCTTCCGCCGCCTGGGCCATGAGGCCGACATTCGGCACGGAACCCATGGTCTTGGGATCGAGCGCCCCGTTGGCCTTGCAGAAATCGACGACCGCCTGATAGATGCCCGCGTAGGAACTGTCCGGGATAACCGCCAGGGTGTCCTGTGTCTTGCCCGCGGCATCCCACATCTTGCCGCCCGCGCGGATCATGGCGGGCATGGAGGCATCCACGATCACATCCGAGGGGACGTGCAGGTTGGTGATGCCCTTGTCGGAATTCACCATCGCCAGAGCGGGGCCCTTGGCATAGGCGGCCTGGATATCGGCCTCGATTTCCGCCTTCTTGTCAGCGGGCAGGGACTGGATCTTCGCAACCAGATCGCCGAAACCGTTGCGGAAATCCACGCCCAGCTCGCGCAGGGTGGCGGCGTGTTTGGCGATGAGGTCCTGGAAAAACACCTCCACGGCCCGGCCGAAGATGATCGGGTCGGAGACCTTCATCATCGTCGCCTTCATGTGCAGGGAGAAGAGAACCCCGTCTTCCTTGGCCCGGGCGATCTGGGTCGCCAGGAAGTCCAGCAGGGCGGCCTTGCTCATGAAGGTGGCGTCCAGGATCTCGCCGGCCTTCAGCGGCGTGCTTTCCTTCAGCACCGTCACGCTGCCGTTCTCCGCGGTGAACTCGATCTTCACGTCCGTGGCTTCGGCCACGGTCACGGATTTCTCGTTGGAAAAGAAGTCGTTGCGGCCCATGGTGCCTACCGAGGTCTTGGATTCGCCGGACCAGGCGCCCATGGAGTGCGGGTGCTTGCGGGCGTATTCCTTCACGGCCTTCGGCGCGCGGCGGTCGGAGTTGCCCTCGCGCAGCACCGGGTTCACGGCGGAGCCCTTCACCTTGTCGTAGCGGGCGCGGTAGTCCTTTTCCTGTTCCGTCCGCGGGTTTTCCGGGTAGTCGGGCAGGGGATAGCCCTTGGCCTGGAGTTCGGCGATGGCCTCCTTGAGCTGGGGCACGGAGGCGGAGATATTCGGCAGCTTGATGATGTTCGCTTCCGGCTTGAGCGTCAGCGCCCCGAGTTCCGCGAGGTGATCCGCGATCCGCAGGTTTTCCGGCAGGAGATCCGGGAATTGGGAAATGATGCGTCCGGCCAGGGAGATGTCCCGGGTCTCCACCGCGATTCCGGCGGGCTTGGTGAAGGCGCGGATGATCGGGAGAAGCGAGTAGGTCGCGAGCGCGGGCGCTTCGTCGGTCTGCGTGTAGATGATGGTGGGGACCTCGGGCATGGGCGTGGCGGTCGTTTGGACCGGCCTTCGACTAGGGAATTGCCCTCCCGGGGTCAATCCCCCGTCCCGGAAAGGT
>CBFGVD010000093.1:0-9660 GCA_965651965.1 uncultured Verrucomicrobiaceae bacterium
ATGTCGTCGAAACGCTGCGCGATGCGGGTCAACTGGGCCAGGCCCTCCGGCTTCGGCTGCCCGGCATAGGAAATGTGCAGGCCCCATTGCGAGCCGTCCCCGAGGAGGTTCTCGAAGCCCGGGAGATCCCGCGGTGTGGAAATAAGCAGGATCTCCTTCACCCCCGCGAGCATCAGCACGGTGAGGGGGTAATAGATCATCGGCTTGTCATAAACCGGGATGAGCTGCTTGCTCACCGAGTGGGTCATGGGGAAGAGGCGGCTGCCGGTGCCCCCCGCGAGGATGATGCCCTTGCGGAGTTCGAGATCGGCGGGAGCGGGAGCGAGGCGGTTCTTTTCAAGTTCGAGCATGGGGAGGGTGTCAGGCGAGGGTTCCGAGTCGTTCGCCGCGGTAGCTGCCGTCCTCGATGCCGCGGATCCACCCGCGGTTGTCGAGATACCATTGGACGGTCTTGCGCAGGCCGGTGGCGAAGGTCTCCCGCGGCGACCAGCCGAGCTCGTTTTCGATCCGGGAGGGATCGATGGCGTAGCGGCGGTCGTGGCCGGGGCGGTCCCTCACGAAGGTGATCAGCTCGTCGGCGGTCTTGCCCGCGCTCTCCGGCGCAAGCTCGTGGACGGTATCGATGAGCGCGCGGACAACGTCGATGTTCCGCATCTCGTTCTTGCCGCCGATGACATAAACCTCGCCCGCGGTGCCGCGTACGAGGGCGGCGGCCAGGCCGCGGCAATGGTCCTCCACGTACAGCCAGTCCCGGATATTCGTGCCATCCCCGTACACCGGCAGGGGCTCGCCGCGCAGGGTCTTCTGGATCATCAACGGCAGGAGCTTTTCCGGGAACTGGTAGGGGCCGTAATTGTTCGAACAATTCGTGGTGATGACCGGCACGCCGTAGGTGTGGAAATAGGCGCGCGCGAGATGATCGCTGCCCGCCTTGGAAGCGCTGTACGGGCTGTTCGGCGCGTAAGGGGTCGTCTCGCTGAACATCGGGTCTTCCGGCCCGAGCGAACCGAAGACCTCGTCCGTGGAGACATGGAGGAACATCGACTCGCCCCCGTCCGCGACGGACTTCCCGTAATGCGGCAGCTTGGTGCGGCCGGTCTCCGCGAGGTATTTGCGGAAGGCGTCCAGCAGCCGGAAGGTGCCCACCACGTTGGTCATGATGAAGGCTTCCGGACCATCGATCGAGCGGTCCACGTGGGACTCCGCCGCAAGGTGCATCACCGCATCGATGTCATGTGCGCGGAGGAGCGAACCGACGAATTTCTCATCGCAGATATCGCCCTGGGCGAAGACGTGGCGGGGATCGGAGTCGAGATCCTCCAGGCTGGCGCGGTTGCCGGCATAGGTAAGCTTGTCCAGGGTGACCACCTTGTCGATGGAGACGCCGAGCTCCGCGGAGGCCTCGCCGAGGAGGTAATGGACCAGATTCGATCCGATGAAGCCGGCACCGCCGGTGACTAGTATGTTCATGGGTGGGGAAGGGTGAACTCTATCGCAATCATAAGGCCGCGGTCAATATCACGCGGCGATCCGGTATTTCCCGAGGAATCCTTCCGTCGCGAAGTGAGCGGCGAGGGCACCCTCCCAGGGCCGGGGGGTGAGACCGGTGTAGGCGCGGTACTTCGCGGTGCTCAGCGCGCTGTTCGGAGGGCGTTTGGCAAGGAAAGCGGCGACATCCGCGAGGCGGTTGCCGGAAACGACGGCCGTCTTCAGCGGAGCGCCGGCGGCGCGCGCAAGATCGAGACAGGCCTGCCCCCATTCCCGCCAGGTGCAGGTGCCGGAATTGCAGAGGTGGAAGATGCCGGCCGCGGGGACACCCTGCGGAGCGAAGACGAGGGGCTCCAGGAGTTCCGCAACATCCGTGCTACAGGTGGGGCTGCCGGTCTTGTCCTCCGGCAGGGCGAGCTCTCCCCCCGCGCATGCGCGGTCCGTGATCCATTCCGGGAAGGCGGACTTGCCAGGTCCGTAAAGCCAGGAGACACGGACCACGAGATTCCGCGGGCATGCCGCCAGGACGTGGCGTTCGCCTTCCAGCTTCGAGGCGCCGTACACGCTCGCCGGGTCCGGAATGTCTTCCTCCGTGTAAGCTCCCGCCTTGCCGCCGCCGAACACGAAATCCGTGCTCACGTGGGTCATGTGCGCTTTCTTCGCCGCACAAATTTCCGCGATGAGGCGCGGGGCGTAGGCGTTCAGGGTGTAAGCCTGGTCAGGATCCGTCTCGCAGGCATCCACCGCGGTCATCGCCGCGGGGAGGATGAGGTAATCGAAACGAAGCGGCTCCAGGGCCTCCCGGATCGAGCGGGAGCAAGAGAGATCGATGCGCGGCCGGGAAAGCCCGGTGACGGTATTTGCCCGCGAGAAACGGGCTACGAGCGCCTGGCCGAGACGGCCGGAGGCACCCACAATGACGACGCGGGGGGAACGTTTCATCGTTGGTTTCAGGAGGGGATGGGAGGGACTGGATATCGGACCGCGGGAAAGGCAGGGCTCGGAAACCGGGCGGTCATTCGGCAACGGGTTCGAAGTAGAGCTTGTAGAAAGCGCGCGGGCCTCCGGGTGAATCGCTCACGGTGTAATCCTCCCGCTCCTGCGGAGTCATGGCCTCGATCTCCGCCTTCGTGGCGGTGTCGATGCGGTTGGCGGGATCCCCGATGTCGCCGAGATCCGCGCTGCGGTGCAGGTGATAGTTACCGATGGGCTTCAGGTCCGGCAGGGCGATCAAGGTCGCGGTGCCGTTCCCGCTGCACGCGAGGGAGAATTCCAGGTCGTCGTCCGGATCGTTCGGATCCATCTGGAGTTCGTATTCCTCGAAGTTATCCAAACCGCCATGGTCCGCATCACCGGTAGTCTGGCCAGCCAGCCCGCGGTCTTCCAGCCATTCCTCGAAGGTGGGCGGAGGCTCGACGGCAGGCTGGATCTCATGGACCTCGATGCCGCAGACCTTCGGATTCTGCACCACGTGGTGGAAGGTGATGTTCAGCGTGCCGTCCGTGACCTGCACGGGGAAAGCCACGGTGCAGGCCGCATTCGCCCCGGCGCGGGCGAAGATGTCCATGTCGTCGATCGCGAGGGTTCCCTCCGCCTGCACGTCGAAGACGCGTTGTCCGGCCCCTGTGATGGCGGCATAGGTTTCGGCGAAATGCAGTTTCACCTCGTATTGGCCTTCGGCCACCGCCAGGGCGAATTCCAGGTTCGCCCCGCCGGCAGAGCTGTCATAGCGCTCCGTCTGGTAAAGCTGGTCGTCCTCCGTGCCCGCGATCGCCACGGAAGTCGTGGCGGCATTTCCGAAAACGAAACCCTGGTCGCCCCACCACTCGTTCCCGGCGGCATCGGTGAAGGCGAGACCGCCCGCGTTCACCCGCGCGATCTCCCCGCCGAGCACCCGCGGGGTCGCGGAGTCCGCGGCATCCGCGGAGGCATTCCCCGCGGCATCCACGGCCCGCACCTGGTAGGCATAGAGGGTTCCGTTCACCAGTCCGGTATCGGAGTAACCGGGCACCGGAACGGTGGCGAGGAGCACGCCGTCGCGGCGGATCTCGTAAGCGGTTACCCCCACGTTGTCGGAAGAGGCGGCCCAGCTCAACTGGACCAGCGAGTCCCCCGCCGCGGCCTCGAAACCGGCGGGCATCCCGGGCGGCGAATCATCCGCCAGGGTGGTGGCCGCCGTCTCCGCCGGCGCGGATGCATTGCCCGCCGAATCGATGGCGACCACGGCGTAGGCATACAGGGTCGCCGGGATCAGGCCGGAGTCCTCGAAGACCGTGTCTTCCACCGTATCGAGAAGCACGCCATCCCGGTAAACGCGGTAGCCCGTGACCCCGGCATTGTCGGTGGAAGCGCTCCAGGAGAGCGAGACGTTCGCATGTCCGGGGAGCGCGGCAAGATCGCCCGGCGTCTCCGGAGCCTCCGTGTCCGCCAGGGTGGTGGCGGTGGCTTGCGCGGGCGAGGAAAGGTTGCCCACCGCATCCAGAGCCAGCACCTCGTAGTCATACTCCGTGTCGCTTGCCAGCCCGCTGTCGGTATAGCCGGGCGAAGGCACGTTCGCCACCTCCGCTCCATCCCTCAGCACGCGGTAGCCGGTCACGGCGACATTGTCCGTGGCGGCGTCCCAGGTTAGGATCACGTGGCTGAGTCCCGGAGCCGCGGCCAGATTTCCCGGAGCCGAAGGAGCCTCCGTATCCGGTACCAGCGTGGTGGCGGAGATTTCCGCGGGCGGGGAAGTATTCCCCGCGGCGTCGAAGGCGATGACCTGATAGTCGTACTCCGTGCCGGAAGCCAGGTCGGTATCGGTGAAGGAGAGGCCCGGCGCGGTGTGGATCAGGTTCCCGTCCCGATACACGCGATAACCCATCACGCCGGTATTGTCTTCGGAAGCGCTCCAAGTCAGTCCGATGCTATCGACCGCGAGGGTGGATGCCGCGAGGTTCCCCGGAGCCGTGGGGGGCTCCGTCTCGCCCGCGCCGCTGCCGGTCACGGGATAGACCTCGATGCCGGATATATTCGGGTTCTGGATGACGTGGATGAAATCGATGGTCAACTGCCCGTCGGCCACGTTCACGGGCACGGCCTTCACGAGCGCCTGGTTCGCGCCCGCCTCGGCGAAGACGTCCAGGTCGTCCAGGGCCACCTGCCCTTCCATCAGCACGTCGAAGACGCGGATGCCCGCGCCGTAGGCACCGGTCCACACTTCCGCGAAGTGCAGGCGCACCTCGTAATCGCCGTTGGGGATCGTGAACTGGTATTTCAGCTCCGCGCCGGTATTACGGTCGATGCGGCGCTTCTGGTAGAGCGCGGGCATGTCCGTGCCGGAGATCGGATTGGTGGTGGCCTCCATGTAGCCGGTATTGTAGCCGAAATCCGGCACCCAGGTTTCCCCCGCGGGGTCGAGGAAGGAGCTCGTGCTGCCGGCATTCACGCGCAGGATGGCCGGCCCGAGGGCGCGGGGTGTCACGGACACGGCGGCGGGCTCCGATTCGTTCCCCGCGGTATCGATGGCGGTGACCTCGTAATCATAGCCGGTGCCGTTCGCCAGCCCCGCATCCGTATAGCCCGTGGCCGCCACGGTGGCGATCAGGCCCCCGTTCCGGTAGATCCGGTAGCCGGCCACCGCACCATCGTCGGTTGCGGCCGTCCACGAAAGGATGACCACGCCATTTCCCGGCGTGCCCGTGAGCGAGCCCGGCGGGCCGGGAGGCTGGGTGTCCGGGGCGGTGGCCGCCTGAATGGCGGAAGGCGGCGAGACATTCAGGGCCGCATCCACCGCCTCCACGGAGTAATCGTAGAGGGTATCCGCCTGGAGTCCCGTATCGGAAAAGGCAAGATCCGGGACCGTCCCCACCAGCACGCCGTTCCGCCGGATCCGGTAGGAGGTCACGCCCACGTTGTCGTCCGCCGCATCCCAGGCAAGCGAAACGGAGCCCGGGGTCACCCCCGTGACGGCGAGGCCGCCCGGCGCGGCCGGGGCCTCCGTATCCGGCGGCGGCCCCTCCAGCGCGTAGATCTCGATCCCCGCGACGGTCGGGTTTTGCAGCACGTGCAGGAACTCGATGCTGATCTGGCCGCCGGTCACGGTCACGGGAACCGGCACGGAAATCGCCGTGGAGAATCCCGCCTCGGCGAATATGTCGAAACCCGGAAGGGCGATCTGGTCCTCCACCTTCACATCGAAGACCCGCACGCCGGGCGTGGTCGCTCCGGTCCAGACCTCCGCGAAGTGCAAGCGCAGCTCATAGTCACCGTCGGCTAGCGGGAAGGTATATTTCAATTCCGCGCCGTGCGAACGGTCGAAGCGCCGTGCCTGGTAGAGACCGTCGTTCTCGGTCCCTTCGATTTCTCCGGTGGAAGTCTCCGCGACGCCGGTATTGAAACCGTAGTCCGCGGCCCAGACATTCCCGAACAGGTCGGTGAATTCCGGACCGCCGCAATTCACCCGCAGCACGGCGGGCCCGAGGGCCCGGGGTGTCACGGACACGGCGGCGGGCACGGAGATCTTGCCCGCGGCGTCGAGCGCCACGACCTCGTAATCGTACTGCGTGCCGTTGGTCAGGCCGTTGTCGGTATATTCCGTCCCGGTGATGGTCGCAATCAAGCCGCCGTCCCGGTAGATCCGGTAGCCTGCTATGCCCGCGTCATCGGTGGAGGCGGTCCAGGTGAGGATCGCCAGGCCGTTGCCCGCGACCGCTTCGAGATCTCCCGGCACGGTCGGGTCTTCCTGGTCTTCCGGGGTGGTCACCGCCAGGGCCGTTCGCGGCGAGACATTGCCCGCGGCGTCATAGGCCTCGATCTCGTAGTCGTAGTCGGTGGAGGGCGTGAGGCCCGTGTCACCATAGGAAAGCTGGGAGCTTGTCGCGATTTCCGCGCCATCCCGGAAGAGACGGTAGCCGGTCACGGCCACATTGTCCGTCGCGGGAGCCCAGGTCAGGGTGACGCTTCCGGCCTTCAGGTCCGTCATCGCGAAAGGAGCCGGGGCGGAGGGGGCTTCCTCATCCGGACCCGTGACACCGAGGGAGAAGACCTCGATGGCGCAGAGGAAGGGATTCTGCACCACGTGGCGGAGACCGATGGTGAGCTGGCCGTCGCTCACCGTGGTCTGGATCGTCTCGACATGGGCTGCATTGGCACCGGCCACGGCGAAGACATCCAGGTTGTCGATCTCCGTCTGGCCTTCCACCAGGACATCGAAGACCCGCTGGCCCGCGGCGGTCACGCCGGACCATGTTTCCGCGAAATGGAGCCGCACCTCGTAGGTTCCGTTCGGCACCGCGAAGGAATAATCGAGCGGGGTGGAAGGACTGTCATCGTAGCGGAAGCTCTGATAGAGGGTATCGTCGCTCGTGCCCGCGATTTCGTTCGCGAAAGTGCTGCTGCTGCCGGAACTGAAGCCGGTATCCGCTGCCCAGGTCTGGCCGCTGCCGTCCGTATAGGAAGGTCCGCCCGCATTCACCCGGATCAGGGCGTCCGAGGCCGTACCCGAGGGTTGGTAATCGATGGTGAGGATATCGGAGGAGGAACTGCGCTTGCCTTCCGCCTCGTCCACCAGCACGGCGGCCACATAATTGATCCCCCCGGTTTCTTCCGAGTGCGAAAGCGTCACCGGAACGTCCACGAAGCCGTTCGCGCCGATCACGGCATCCGTGATGCCGAAGGCGATCACGCTGTTCGCCTCGTACGGGTCGATATCGTAGCCGCCGCCCGCCACGCCATCCAGATACAAGGCGGTATTGAAGGTCCACACCTGCACCTCCGCCCCGGGGAGACCGGCGACGCGGACGGTCGGCTGGACGGACGTGGTAAAGGGCGGGGTCTGGCCGGGGACCGAAAGCACCGGTGCCGGGAGATTGTCCGGCGCCAGGACGCCGCGGGAGGTTTTGTTCGTATTGGAAGGACCGCTGAGGCCGGCATTGCGGATCCTGCGCACCGTGCCGTCATCGAAGGTGACGGTGACGGTGGCGCCGATCAGCTCCAGGCCGGAAACGCTCGCCGCGTGCATCGGGCCGGGGCCGGGGACTCCCTTCACGCTGGTCGGGTCCACATCCGCGGAAAAGGTCAGCAGGTCGCCGGGACCGAAATCCACGCCGGGATCGCAGGTGATGCGGAGGACCTCGTAGCCATCCTCGCTGCCGATGGCGTCGTGCGGGACTTCGAAAGTGCCGACGGGAGTGCCTGTACCATCGAAGGAATCGAGCTGGAAGGCCTTGCCATCCGTATCCCCGGCAGTGCCCGCGGGATCGAAAACGACATCCGGCAGCAGGGCGGAGCCGAGATCCACCGTCACCGAGACGATCTTCTGGCCGCCGGTGGAGAGGTTCTCCAGCTGGAAGGAGCCGGTGGTGTTCGTGCTGGAGCTGGTGATGCTGCCCGCGTTGCTATTGACCGTAAGCATGGCGGCCGCGGTGGAGGCCACCGGCTGCACCTCGAAGTAATCCCAGGTCGCATTGAAGCCGGGAGTGCCGACATCCCCCGTGGTGGCCAGCAGGCCCACGGCCATGCCGGTAACGCCGCGGATCGCGTCCAGGATCTTGCCGCCCACGAGGATCGGCGGACCGACATCGATGATCGGGCCGGTGCCGACGGAGTAGCCCGGCTGGACGCTGCCCGCGACGGGATCGACGAGGAAAGTCAGGACCACGGTGCCGCCGAACAGGCCGCTCTCGTCGTAGATCTCCTGTGCCAGGATCGTGCCTTCCTCCTCATGCACGATCTCGATGCCGCCCGCGCCGGAGTTCGCATGGACGGCGATCTTGAGGTAGTTATCCTGATCCCCGTTGCCGATGTAGATGCCCTGGGATTGCGCGTCGGCCGGGCTGCCATTGAAAAGCAGGCCGCCGAGACCGGAACGGACGCGGAAAAGGCCGGTGCTTTCATCCACGCGGACGCCGAACTGGAAGGCGTTCATCTGGCTGTTCGCCGCCCCGTGCGGATTCCCGGCACCCACCGTAGGATCGGTGAAGAGGCCCGCCGTGCCGCCCGCGATGATTTCCGTGTCGTCGATGGCCAGGCTGTAGTCCTCGCCCGGGTCCAGCATCACCCCGGTGAGGCCGATGCTGAAGAAGCCGATGCCGAGCTCGTTGAAGAGATCGTAACGCATCGGCGGGGTGACGTTCGCGCCGTTGAGGGCATCGATCGGGAAGACATCCTGCGAATCGGAGATGCCGTCGTTGTCGTCGTCCGTATCCAGGAGGTCGGAGAGGAAATCGCCGTCGCGGTCGGAAGGAAGGACGGCGGCCGAGCAGGGATCGGAGTTGTTGGTGAGTTCGTCGGCATTCGTGTAGCCGTCCCCGTCCTCATCCAGCGCGAAGCTGAAGACCCCGGTACAGATCCCGCCGCCGGCATCGAAGTCGTTCGGCTCCAGGACGGTGATCTTGCTGGAGTGGTGGCCCACGAAGATGCAGCCCGCGAGGGCCGGTGCGGCACCCGGGCCCGGGCAGGTCACATCCAGCGGCGTGCCGTAGGAGCTGCCCTGCAGCAGCACGCTGCTGCTATTGAAGCTGCCGTCCGGATTCAGGACGATCCGCTGGACGGTATTCGCGCTGTACTGGGTGGCGATCAAATTGCCGAGCATCTCTCCCCCGAAGTTCCCCGAGGTGTATTCCGCGATCCCCGTGGTGGAGGCGGTGTTCGTCATGATCGAGCCGCTTTCGGGCGATCCCGGCATGCGGAAATCCCCCTCGCGCGGGTCCGCCATGGATGGCGGCACCGGCGGCCAGTCGGTGGTCGGGGAGAGCGAGTAATCTTTCACGCCGCCATCATCCCGGAGCCAGCCCGCACCGGAGGGATTCGCACGGATGGGATTCGGGTGGCCGCCATAGTAGCCCTCGCTGATCTCGTGCAGCCCGTCCTGGTTGTTGACCGCGCCGGGTTCGTCTTCGAGCAACTCGTTGGTGACGGTGCTCGGCGAGCCCTCCGGCACCGGTCCCTCGTTCTTCGGGTAACCGCCCCAGCCGGAATTCGCGGCATTGTCGAAGGTGTACATCTTCCCGATCCGGCCAGGCGTTTTCGCGATGAGGACATCGTAGGGATTCCGGAATCCCGAGGCGAAGATCCGGACCGGTCCGCCTTCCACCAGCTTGGCCTGGTTCAGGCCGTCGTTCCCGCCGAAGGGGTCGTTCATGTCCGCGCTGAAGCTCTTGAGCGCGAGCGAGCGGTCGCCGGACGCCGCGA
>CBFGVD010000094.1:0-9605 GCA_965651965.1 uncultured Verrucomicrobiaceae bacterium
GAACTTGATGTTGAGCGTTTCCTTGTTGTCCAGGACCCACTGGGTCTGGCGCGTGAAGGTATCCGCGGGAGAGGAAAGGCTGGTGTAGTTCTGCGTGTCCGGCAGGGCGACGATGGTGAAATTCTCATCCGGGGAGAAATTCGCCGTGATGGTCCCGTAGGGCCGGTCCATCGGCAGCACGATGCTTTTTCCTCCGACTGTGCAACCCGCGGTATCGCCGGTCCACCCTGCGAAATGCTGGCCGGGCCCCGGCACGGCGGTGATCTGGAGCGGGCGGCCCGCTTCATGCCAGCCCCCGGTCACGCTCACGCTGCCGCTGCCATTCACCGCGGTGCTCACCCGGTGCTCGGTGCGCCACAGCCAGGTCAGCGTGGTATTCCGCGTGAGCGTCATGTCGAAGGAGCTGCCGGTACCGGAAGCCGGGCCGTCCCCGATCATCGTCCAGCCCGTGCAGAGATGCCGGGTATCCGGGCCGATCTCGTCCGCCGCGCCGGGGGAAAGGAGCGTCCCCGCGGGATGGGTGTGATTCCCCGGCGGCGGGCTCGCGGTGCCGTGGGCGGAGATGACGGTCAGCACGGGATCCGCACCGGGATCGATCACCGTCACGTTCACCACGATGCTATCCACGGCCTGGCCGTCGCTCACTTCGACAATGAAGGAATCCGGCCCCGAATAGCCGGCCGCGGGCGTGTAACCCACCTCGCAGGTGCCGGAGCTGCTTGCCAGGATCTCCGCGACGCCGTGCTCCGGCTCCGTGGCAATGCTCCAGACCAGCGTATTCCCGTTCGCATCCGCGGCGGTGAAGACGGCGCTCCGCTGCCCGCCGTCCATGGTCGCATTCATCACGTAGCTCTCGCCCTCCGCCAGCACGGGAGCGCTGTTCTGCACGTTCACCGTGACCACGATGCTATCCGCCACCTTTTCATCCGCGGCCCTGAGCGTGAAGGTATCCGTGCCCGTGAAATTACCCGCGGAGGTGTAGGTGACGGAGCACTCCGTCGCGCTGCTAGCGGTGATCTGCGCCAGGCCGTTCGCGGCGGGGCTGCCGATCGTCCATACCACCGGGTCGTTGTCGCCGTCCGAGACGTGGAAGCTCAGCGGCAGCGGCACGGCCATGCCCGCGTTCACGGACATCGATTCCCCCTCGGCGATGACCGGCGGGTAATTGGGCACCGGCGGCGCGGCATCGGCGATGAAATCCCCCGCGCTTCCCAGGGCCGCGGCCTGCACGGCATCCAGCGCGGTGGACCAGACCGCCATGTTGGTGACCTTGACCGGGCCGTCCTCGCCGTTCTCATCGGCAAAGGCGAGCAAGGTGGCAGCCAGGGAGTAGCGGTCGTCGGGCGCTCCCGCATTCCCGTCGAACCAAAGCTGGCCGTTCACGTAGATCCTGCGGTCCGAGCCGTTGTCCACGGAAACCACCACGCGATACCAGGTTTCCTGCGAAAGGGTGTTTCCGGAATACCCGCCGATCGCGGCGCAGCCGACGCGGCTGCTTGTATCGATGAAAACCTCCCCGTCGCTCGTGTTGGCCGTGTCCGTCTGGTAGAAGCACTTCCAGCCGCCGCCCGTGAAGCTCACGTCGAAGAGCAGCGTATACTCGTTCACCTTCGTCCCGCCCCCCGTGCCCGCGGGGATGCCGTGGGTCATCACGTAGTGGCTCCCCGCTGCCACTTCCATCGCGCCGTCCGCCCCGCCGGTTCCCGGCACGGCGGTGAAGCCCGCCCCGGACATCGCGAGGTCGCTGCCCAGGGTGGCAAGCGTGTGGTCCCCCGGGTAGTCGAATTGCCACCAGCCCTCGGGATCGGGATAGGGCGGTGCCGCGGGATCGCGCACGAAGACGTTCACCGTGCTCGCCGCGGCCGCGCTGCCATCGCCTGCCTCCACGATATAGGCATCCGGGCCGGAGTATCCCGCCGCGGGGGTGTAGCGGACGGTGCACTGGGTGCTGCTGCTGGAAACGATGGCGGCAGTGCCGTGGGCAGGAGCCGCGGAGATGCTCCAGGAGACCGGATCGCCATCGGCATCGCTGGCATTGAAGACGAGATCCACGCCCGGACCGTCCTTCTCCGCTTCGAGCGATCTGGTGCCGCCTTCCGCGATCACCGGCGGCCGGTTCCCGGAGAAGGGAGCCCCGGCCGCGCCGAGCGCCGCCACCTCCGCGGGGCTCAGTACGCCGCCGTAGATCGCCAGCGCCCCGACATGGAGCGGGTGGTTCTCCCCGTCGTTGTCTCCGAAAAAGAGGACCGTGGGATCCAGCGCGTAGTTACCCGTGGTCGTCGGGTTCCCCGCGTGGGTGTGAAAGAGGCTGCCATCCAGGTAGGTCTTCACGTCCCCGCCCGCGAGATCGAGGTCCACCGTGACCACGAGGCGCGTCCATTTCGTTTCGTCGATGGGGGAGGAGGAATAACCGAGCGCGCTGATGCCGAGCGTGTCGTTGGAGTTCCGGATGAAGTATTCCGCGTCGTTCGAATTCGCCTGGCTGGTCTGATAAAGGGAGCGCCACTGCGAACGGCTGCCCGCCGGGGAAAGGATGTCCGCCACGATGGAATACCGGCTCACGAAATCGCCGGGACTATCGGCGGGATCGATGCCGTGGGTGGCGACCAGACGGTTCGCGCTACCCGCGACGGTGGTGACGACCCCGTCCAGCGAGGTGGAGGAATCGTCGGCAAGGCTAGCGGAGTACGCGGGCGCGGTGCCGGCGAAAGCCAGGGCATTCCCCGTGCTCGCTTTCGCCGGGTCCTCGGCATCGTCAAAGAGCCAGAGCCCCTTCAGCTCGGCGGCAGGAGCCATCCCCGCGAGCAAGAGGGGGAAGGCGGCGGAGAGGAGACGGCGGAAGCCGCGGCGGGTTTTCACGGGCGATTGCATGAAAGGAGCATCCCCGTCCTAGCCGCACGCCTCCCCTTCCGCCATTGCGGCAGCACCAATTCATTTGGCGGCTTGCCAAGAGCCCGGTTAAATTTTCGCCTCGTTGCGGATCTTGCCCGGTGTCTTCCCCGTCATGCGTTTGATGAAGCGGCAGACATCGTCCGGCCCGGAGAAGGCGCACTCTTCCGCGATGGCCTCCAGCGTGAGATCGGTACGATGCAGATAGTCGCAGACGCGCAGGCAGCGCAGGCGCTCGATCTCCTCCTTCGGGCTGCGGCCGAGCGCCGCATGGAAGCGCTGCCTCAGAAGCTCCCGGGACACGCCGACCTTCCGTGCGAGCGAATCCACGCTGACTCCGGCCCGCCCGATGTTCTCCCGCAGGTGGTCCAGCGCCCGGGTGACCACCGGGTCCGGCAGGATCACCCGCCCGGTCGATTCCCGCCGGGCCAGTCCCGCGGGAGGGACCAGGATGCGGTGGCGCGGCGGCACCTTCTCCCCGCTCATCATGCGGTGCAGCAGTTCCGCCGCGGCGAAGCCGATCCGGCGCCCGGGATAGGAGATGCTGCTCATCGCCGGGATCGTGGTGTGGCAGAAGACCACGTCGTCCGAGACGCCAAGCACCGGCATTTCCTCCGGACAGCGGATGCCCAGCGTCTTCAGCACGCGGATCACCCATACCGCCGCGATGTCGTCCTTGCAGAAGATCCCGCAGGGCTTGGGCAAGGAAGCCAGGGGCACGGAGATGCAGCGCTCGATGCGGGCGGGCCGCGCGGGGATCGGATAGCTCGAAACCGGGACATCGATCCTGTGGAAGCGCCCGCCCGCCGCAAGCACCGCCTCGCGGAAGGCCTCCAGCCGCTCCAGCGAATAGCGCCGCGTGGACTCGTGCACATAGGCGAAGTCCCGCAACCCGAGCGAGGCGAGGTGTTCCACGGCCAT
Source organism: uncultured Verrucomicrobiaceae bacterium (assembly GCA_965651965.1). Classification (GTDB taxonomy): domain Bacteria; phylum Verrucomicrobiota; class Verrucomicrobiia; order Verrucomicrobiales; family Akkermansiaceae; genus Haloferula. The sequence continues at coordinate 3,811 of CBFGVD010000094.1, forward strand.
CTTGCCCGCGCGCGCGTTATCCATCGTCACGCGCGGGAATTCCGGCTCATCGCCGGGGAACTCCGTACTCAGGTTCACCACCGAGATCCCGCGGCTCCGCCAAGCCTCCGCCTCCTCCGCGGTGTAGCGGAAGGCGAGCAGGCCGTCGCCATGCCAGTCCCCATCGATCGGCGCGGCAGGCAGATCGCCCCCGCTCGGCTGGTCGAAGTGCATCTCGACGAAGGCGCCCTTGCTGCGCTGGAAGTCTATCAGGCCCTCGAAAACCCGGAACACGAAGCCCGTAGCCCACTCCGGCAGGCGGACACCCACGCGGAAATGTTTCCTCAGCGGTTCCCCGGGATCCGTTCGCGAGCGCGTGCCTGCCATCTGACGGCTTTGTATCAGGCTTCTCGCGAAATTGCCAAAGAGATTTGCCCGGCGGCCATTGAATTCCAGCGCCCGCTTCCACACGTTTCATCAGGATACAAGCCTATACCTGATGAAAAAAGTCCTCCCGCCCGCTCTCCTCCTGCTCTGCACCCCCCTCCACGCCGCCATTCTCACCGGTCTCTGGGAATTCGACGATGCCGGCAACATCGGCAAAGCCACCATCGGCACCGACCTGGCCTTCGCCGGCACGGCTCCCTCCCACTCCGCCGGTATCGCGGACGACTCCGCCGCCGTCCTGAACGGGGTCATCACCACCGTCGCAGGCTCCGCAAACCGAATCACCGCCACCCACGGCATCGATCCCGCCGATAGCCCGGGCAGCTTCGTCAGCCGGTATTCCATCGTGGCGGACATCTTCTCGCCCGCGGGCAGCCGCTCCGGCTGGCGAGCGATCTTCCAGACGAACCAGACGAACGCGAACGACGCCGACTACTTCATCCGGAACTCCAACGACACGCTCGGCATCAGCTCCCTCGGCTACTCCGCTTCCGCCATCGACGAGGCGAGCTGGACGCGCCTCGTCATCACCGTGGACCTCGATCTCGCGGGCGGGGACGTGAAGACCTATCTGGACGGCAGCCTCTTCCACACCCACGCGGGCGATCAGGCGCTCACCGGAACGTACGCGCTCGATCCCACGATCCTCTTCTTCTCCGACAACGACGGGGAGAACCTGCCGCTGAATGTCGGCACGCTCGCGATCTACGAGGGTGTGCTGGCCCCTTCCGAGATTTCCGCCCTCGGCACCGCGGGTCTCGCCGTCCCGGAGCCCTCGGCCGCCGCGCTTGCCGCCCTCGCGGCGCTGCTCGGCTTCCGCCGCCGCCGCTGATCCTTTTTTTTCCGCGCCTACCCATCCCTCGCACCGCCGCACGGTCCTCCGGCCCGGCACGGCATGCCCCGCCACGTCCATGACCCCGATGATTCCCCGTTTTCCCGCCGGGCGGCTGCTCCCGCTGGCATTTCTCACCCTCGCCACGACCCACGGTGCCGATCTCGTCGGCTACTGGGAATTCGACGATAGCGCCGATCTCGGCAAGGCCACCGTCGGCACCGCCCTGACCCTGAACGGCAGCGCCACCGCCACGACCGGCCCCGGCGGCGACGCGGGTGCCGCGGACCTGGCCAAGGGTGCCTGGCTCTCCGCCGTCAACCCCATCCCCGCCAACGGCTCCGCCGGCACCCCGGTGCGGACGAACCGCTTCACCCTCGTGGTCGATTTCATGGTGCCCGACTTCACCGACGGCGGTTCGGACAGCGGGACCTTCACCGGGCTGTTCGATTTCGACAACGGCGGCTCGGACGGCGACTTCTTCATCCGCAAGCAAACCAATGCCACCGAGCTGGGCGTCAGCGCCCAGTGGCCCTATGTCGGCCCCGGACCTACCGCGAACGGCAACGGCAGCACCGGCACCGTGCTCGCGAATACCTGGTACCGCCTGGTGCTTGCGGCGGACAACGGCACGGGCCGCTCGATCTACCTGAACGGAACCTTGATCGGGAACTATGGCACAGGCACGCCGGATGCCGCCCGCCAGTCCCTGGACACGGTGAACCCCTGGCGCATCTTCTGGGACAACGACGGGGAGACCTCCCGCGTGCTCGTTTCCAAGCTGGCGCTCTTCGACGACCGGCTAGGCGCGCAGGAAGCCGGCATCCTCGGAAGCGCGGGCGCTTCCCTGGAACTGCCTGTCTTCGAGACCCTTTCCTGGACCGGTGCCGCAGGCAGCGAGTGGAGCACCGGCATCCTGCCGGGCACCAAGAACTGGGTTCTGGAGAGCGACGGGACCACGCCGCGGGATTTCGAGGATTTCGACACGGTGATCTTCGGCGATACGGCGGGGAGCACGACGGTGGAGATCGGCAACGGCGATGTCGAACCGACCGCCGCGACCTTCGCCAACGAAAGCTCGGACTTCGCGGTTACCGGCGCGAACGGCATCGCGGGAACCGGAGGAATCACGAAATCGGGGGCGGGCAAGCTGACGCTCGCGAATGCCAATACCTTCTCCGGCACCGCGAAGATCGATGCCGGCGAACTGGTGATCGGACACGAGTTCGCGCTCCAGAACGCCCAGCTTTCCGGCAGTTTCAGCACCGGTTCCACCCATGTCTTCGGGGACATCACGGCCGCCCGGATCGGCGCGCTCGGCGGCGATGCCGATCTCGCCCTGGAAAATTCCTCCGGCCAGCCGGTGGCGCTCACCGTGGGCCGCAGCGGCAATTCCTCCTTCGGCGGCCTGCTCAGCGGCTCGGGCTCGCTGACGAAGACCGACAGCGGGCGCCAGACCGTCTATTTCGACAATACCTACACCGGCGGCACCACGGTGGAGGCGGGCACGCTTCTGGCCGGCTTCACGACCTCCTTCGGCACCGCTCCGGTCGTGATGACAGGGGGCAGCGTGGAATTCGAAATCGACGACGGCACGGAATCGACCGTCGCGAACGACTTCGTCCTTCCCGATGGCAGCGGTATCCTCAGCCTCTTCGGTTCCTTCGGCCCGGGCCGCACCGCCCCCACGCCGGGCACCGTCACGCGCCTCACCGGGAAGATCTCCGGCGGCTCCGCGGACCGCATCTTCCGCATCAGCGATACCGGCATCGGCGGCGAACACGACAATGTCACCATCCTCGACAATGCGGAGAACGACTTCCTCGGCACCATCGAGCTCTGGCGCGCCACCGTGGCCTTCACCAGCGATGCCGCGCTCGGCGACCCCTCCAACGACATCCTCATCTCCACGGAGAATCTGGCGGGCTCCCTGCGCTTCGATGCCGACGGCATCACCCTGAACGCCGGGCGGAGCATCCAGCTCTACACGAATACCAACCCGATGCCGGTGAACACGCAGGAATTCACCGGCACCATCGCGGGGGATTTCTCGGGCGTGGGGAACTTCATCAAACAGGGCACCGGCACCCTGATCCTGACCGGCACCAACAACGCCACCGGCCCCACGACCGTCTCCGCAGGCACCATGCAGGTGGACGGCAGCTTCGCCGCAAGCACCGCCGCGGTCACGGTGGAAGCCGCGGGCACCCTCTCCGGCGGCGGCATGATCGCCCGGCCCGTAAACGTGGCGGGCACCCTCTCGCCGGGCGCTTCCACCGGCACCCTCGCCACCGGGGACACGACGATCGGCGGCACTTATGCCGTGGAGGTGGACGGGACCAACTCGGACGTATTGGCCGTCACCGGCGATCTCGACCTCACGGGGGCGGCCCTGGACGTGACGCTGCTTGGCGGCGGCTTCACGGCGGAGTCCTACGTGATCGCCACCTACACCGGCACCCTGAGCGGCAGCTTCGCCTCCGTGACCCCGGGCTTCACCGTGAGCTACGGCGGGGGAGAGATCCTTCTGAAACAGGGCAGCGCTTCCGCCTTCGAGCTCTGGGCCGCCTCGAAGGGCGTGGCCGGATTCGATTCCGACGCGGATGGCGACGGCATCGCGAACGGAATCGAATTCATCATCGGCGGCGAGCCCGCGCCCGGTGCCGGTTCCGATTCGAGCGCCCTGCTTCCTACCGCCGGCTACGATAGCGCCACGCAGGAGCTCGTCTTCCTCTTCCGCCGCAGCGCCGCTGCCGCTTACCTCGCCCCGGAGGTGGAATATTCCACCTCCCTCGCCCCCGGAGCTTGGAGTGCGGCTCCCGCGGGAACGGTGGTGGGGAATCAGGACGGCGCGGATCTGGTGGAGGTACGCCTGCCCGCCGCCCTGGCGGAGGGGGGAAAAGTCTTCGCGCGCTTGAGCGCCGGGGAATGAGGTCATTCGTCATGTGACCCGAGGTCGCGGCCGCCCTCCCTCCAAGGAGGGCGGCCGCATTGCTTTTTGCGACGCGTCTTCCGCAAGTCGCACCCTTTTTCCAGCTTCCCGGCCTCCCGCCTTCCTCTGTCAACCCATCATCCTGAGCGGGATACTCCGATCAGGCGGGATGGTCCGGCTCCTGCGAGAAGGAGAGTTGCCATGAAATCGACTTTGATTGAGAACCGCAAGGAAGCTGCCCCGGTGGACCCGGAGGAGCACTGGAACGACCTCCACCGACCCCGGCATGCGGACCTGGGTGAAACGTTGAGACACGCGGGCAGGAGACTGAAGGCGATGCCCCTGGCCGAGGTGGCCGGAATCGCGGCGGCGGGCTTCGCGCTCGGTTATCTTTTCTTTTCGCGCGGCGGCGGCAGGAAGCATGCCTCGCTGCGAGGCCTGATCGGCGGCTCGGTGCTTCCCGCGGCCTCCAAGGGAGTCCACCGGGCCTATGATTCGGTCAAGAACGGCAAATCCTTCGAGCGGATGGGCCGGGAAATTGCAAAGCTTCGCTCCCACTGGTAATATCCCGGAAACCCCCTTGCCATGAGCAATATACCACGCCCCGCCTTCCAGCCCGACGAATGGGTGGAAGAAAAAGTGACCCATGCCCGGCAGAAGGCCCGGGAATGCCAGGCCGGATTGGAAAGCTCCATCACGCGCCATCCGCTGGAATCGGTGGCGCTGGCATTCGGTGCCGGCTACCTGGCGCGCAGCCTGCCTCTGGCGGGTACCGTCTCAGCGACGCTGCGCGCGGGCCTCACCTTCTTGCCGCACGTTTTGTTGGGTCTGGGGGCCGCACGCGCCTGGCAGTTCCTAGCGGATAGCCGCGCCCGTACCGCCCCTCCGCCGCGAGCGGCGGCGCCCCTGGGGAAAGAACCGGAACCGGTGATCGCGGGTTTCCCGTGAAAAACGTGTTCTCCCTTTTCCCGGGAAAGAAAAAGGCCGGTCGGACCTCGGAGTCCAACCGGCCTTCAAATTGATCCGGGGTCGTTTCAAGGACGGCGTCCGCGGCGGAACAGGCGGGAAATGCCGTGGAGTCCCGCAAGGGAGGCTCCGAGCATCAGCAGGGTGCTGCCTCCATCCGGGACTTTTTCGGTCCCCTGGCCGGGTCTCCGGGGATCTTGGGATGGCACGCGCTTCGGTTCCACCACGACGGGGGCCGCAGGCGATTTTTTGAAAGCCTTGCCGACTCCCAAACCGCTCAGGGCATAGATGCCGCCTCCGGATGCCGGTGAAGTGAAAGCCGAGAAATCATAGGAATAACCTCCCGCCGCCCAGAGCACGCCGCTGCCCGGCGAAGCAAAGGATCCGAGGGCGGACGAGGAGGATGGACCGGCTACGGCAGACCGGTACGAATCGCCGCAGACGGTGAACGGATTGGAAAACGCGAGCCCGGTGCTGCCGTGATGGCCGCCCGCGAGCGTGACGGCTTGCGCCGCACCGGAAGCCGCGTGGATCGCCAACAGGGCCGCGATCCCGGACTTCGGGAACAAATGGGGGATTTTCATGGGGGGAGCGGAAGGGGGACTTCGATCCGGCGGCACCACCGGTGCCACCGCATTG
>CBFGVD010000095.1:0-9487 GCA_965651965.1 uncultured Verrucomicrobiaceae bacterium
CGTCGCGAGCTGCACCTTGTTCTGCACCTGCACCTGCGCCACGTCCGGATCCGTCCCCGGCTGGAAATACAGCGTGATCGTCGCCGAGCCGTTGGCATCGCTCGCCGAGGACATGTAAAGCAGGTTGTCGATGCCGTTGAGCTGCTGCTCGATCACGGAGGTCACCGTGTCCGTCAGCGTTTCCGCGGAAGCGCCCGCATAGTTCGCCGTGATCGAAATCGATGGCGGCGCCACCTGGGGATATTGCGCCACGGGTAGCTTCGTGATCGCGATGATCCCGATCAGCGTGATGAGAATGGACACCACCCAGGCGAAAACGGGGCGGTCGATGAAGAAACGGGCCATCTGGAAAAGCGGCTGTTAGCTGGATTGTTGGCGGCTTGAGGGTAGGGCTGCCGGCCAGGCCCGCTTCCCGCGCGGAAAGGGCCTTTCCGGTCCTGGCGGGAAGGCCGGTGCTAGGGATCGACCGCCGCGGTTTCTTTCACCGCCTCCTCGGCTTTCGGCTGGAAGGGCTCGGGCGCTACCGGGGCTCCGGGGCGGGCCTTCAGCTGGCCCTCCACGATGACTTTTTCCCCGGCCTTGAGCCCGGAGGTGACCACCCATTTGTCACCCACCGCATCGTCGGTCTCGATCATGCGCAGTTGCGCGTGGTTGGAATCGTCCACCACCAGCACGCTGCCCATGCCGCCCTGCACGCGGGTCACCGCACGCTGCGGCACCGTGACCACGTCCTCCTTCACCGCTTGGACCACGCGGATGCGCGCGAACATGCCGGGGAGCAGGATCTTCTCGGGATTCGGGAATTCCGCGCGCAGGCTCACCATGCCGGTGGTCTCGTCCACGGCGGCTTCGGAAAAAAGGATCTTCCCTTCCAAGGCGTATTCCGTGCCGTCCTCCAGCAGCAGCGTGGCGGCGGCTTTTCCCGGCTCCACCTCGGCCATACGCCCGCTTTTCATCGCTCGCCTCAGCGCGAGCAGGTCGGAGGCGGACTGGGTGAAATCGAAGTAGATCGGATCGAGCTGCTGGATCACCGCCAGCAAGGTGGCGTCGTTCTCGCCCACCAGAGCGCCCTCGGTGACCTGCGCTTTGCTCGCGCGGCCGGAGATCGGAGCCGTGACCGTGGCGTAGCCGAGATCGAGCTCGGTCGTCTTCAGGGCGGCGGCCGCGGCTTTCAGCTCCGCGGACGCCACTTTCACCGCGGACTCCGCGTTGTCGTAATCCTGCTTGCTGACGGCGTTCGAAGACACCAGCTCCTTGTAGCGGCCGAGCTGTGTCTCCGCCTGGTGCAGATTCGCCTCCGCCCGCGCCAGCGCGGCGGCGGCGTTTTCCTTCGCCGCTTCCAGCGGGGCCGGATCGATCTTGAAAAGCACGTCGCCCGCTTTCACGTCCGATCCTTCCTGATAGGCCTTTTCAAGGAGGATCCCGGAGACCCGGGCGCGCACTTCCGCCACGCGTACGGCATCGATCCGCCCGGGAAGCTCCCGGGTGATGCTCACCGTCTCCGTTGCCGCGGGCAGCACGGAAACGGCTGCCGGAGGCATCTGCGGTGGCCCCGCGACCTCCTTCTTCCCGCACGAGGGGAGAAGCAACAGGGAGGTGAGGGGAAGAAAAAGAACTGGACGCATGGTGGAAGGGATGGGAAATTCTTGGCTGAAACGGGCGTTTCAGACGTGCGCTTACTAAACACGAGTTTCCGGGCGGAGGAATGACTTTGAAGTTTCCAAGCTGGTAACCTGAGCTTACCAGTGCCGCGGGATGGAACTTCGGCACCTCAGATATTTCGTCGCCGTGGCGGAGGAACTGAACTTCCGGCGTGCCGCCGAACGCCTGAACGTCACCCGCCCGGCGCTCAGCAAACAGGTCAAGGACCTGGAAGATGAAGTGGGCGTGCGCCTGCTGGAGCGCGATACCGTACGCGTGTCCCTCACGGATGCGGGCTCCGTCTTCCTCCCGGAGGCCCGCGCGATCCTGGGCAACGTGGACGACGCGGTGGCGCGCGCGCGGGAGGCCCGGGACGGCCGCCGCGGCCAGCTCCGCATCGGCAGCGTCGGCCAGATCGCCTTCGGCTTCCTGCCGGATGCCTTGAAAGCCTTCCGCACGGCCTTTCCGGAGGTGGAGGTGGTCTTCGTGGAAATGACCCCGCAGGAGCAGTTGGAAGCCTTGGAAAAGGACGAGATCCACCTCGGCTTCGCCTACGGGCGGGACACCCAGGACATCGCCGCCATGTCCAGCCTGCTGCTGGTGCAATCCACGCTGGGCGTCTCCGTCTCGAAGGACCACCCGCTGGCATGCCGCCGCTCGCTGCGGGTGGGCGACCTGCGGGACCAGCAAATGCTCTACCTGGGGGATGCGAAACATTCCACCCATCGCCGCCAGATCGCCGCCATGTTCGAGGAGGAGGGCGCGGCCCCGGCCTCGATGCGCCAGATCCTGGGCTTCGAACCCCTCCTGACCATGATCGCCGCCGACCAAGGGGTCTCCATGCTACCGGAGATCCTCGACCTGCGCTCCAGCCACGGCATCGTGACCGTGCCTCTGGTCCTGGAGCGGGCGAAGGCCGATTTCACCCTCTGGGCGGTCTGGAAAACGGCCGGAATCTCCCTGCTGGTCCGGAACTTCGTGCGCCTGCTGGAGCGCAACCGCCCCGCCCTGCCGCCCAAGGCGGTGGCGTGAGGCGCGGACCGCCGCCCCGCGGAAAAGAAAACGCGCGCCGCCGGGAGCCGGGGCGCGCGTTCGGGAAATCGGCGGGAAGTCAGGCGAAGAGATCCATCACCGGCTTGCCTTTATCCGCGAATTGGAATGGACGTCCGGAAGGCGACATCACCGTCAAGTTGTGCGGCACACCCAGCGCGTAGGCGATGGTGGCGTTGAAATCCTGCGGCGTCACCGGCTTGTCCTTCACGCGCGCACCGCTGGCATCGGTCTCGCCGTGCTTGTAACCGCCCTTGATGCCTCCGCCCGCCATCAGGCAGGAGAACGCCGCCGGGTGATGGTCGCGGCCGTCGTTGTGCTCGGTCTTGATCTCCGGCGTGCGGCCGAACTCGGTGGCCACCACGACCAGCGTGTCCTTCAACAGCCCGCGGGATTCCAGATCGGTGATCAGGCCCGCGTAGGCCTGGTCGAATTCCTTGCAGCGGCCTTCCACCGCGGCGAAGTTGTCATAGTGGGTATCCCAGCCGCCGAGCTGCACTTCCACGAAACGCACGCCGTGCTCCACCAGCCGCCGCGCCAGCATGCAGCCCTGGGCGAAGCGCCCGTTCCCGTACAACTCGCGCGTGGAGGAGGACTCGTCCTTGATGTTGAAGGCCTTCAGGTCCTTGCTGTTCATCAGCTTGATCGCCTCCTGGTAAAGCTCCTCGTAGGCCTTCACGTCCGCGTTCTGGTAGCGCCCGTGGAACTGCTTGTTCAAGCGGTCCGCCAGGGACAGGCGGCGGTCGAAATCCTCCTGCGAGACCGAGCCCGGCTTCTTCGAATCCTGCAAGCCGTCGTTCGGACTGCCGATCGGCGCCGCCGCATACTTCGCGCCGAAGAATCCGCCGCCGGAGTACTCCTGCGAGGAATCGATCGCCACGTAGCCCGGGATCTCCGGATTGTGCCGGCCGCCCAGCTTCATCACCCAGGCTCCGAGCGAGGGATGCTTCACCGTGCCGCGCATGTCGTAGCTGGTGTGCATGATGTAGGTGCCCTGCTCGTGCGCGCCCTGGCGGGAGGTCATGGAATTGACCACGCAGACCTTGTCCATCACGCCCGCGGTCTTCGGCAGCCACTTGCCCACCATGATGTCGGTGGCTTTGGTCGGGATCGCCTCCGTGGGGCCCATCACGTCCTTCTTCTTCTTCGGGTCGAAGGTATCCAGATGGCTCATGCCGCCGGACATGAAAAGGTAGATCACGTTCTTCGCCTTCGGCGTGGCGGAAGCGGCCGGGGCCGCCGAAGCGATACTGCCTCCCAGCATCGGGAACAGGTTCACGCCGAGGTACATCTTGGCGGCATTCGAAATGAAACGGCGCCGGGTCTGCTCGTCGTAGCGGTTGAAATCCGAGGAGTTCATGAGTTTTTCGGAGGGGAACGGGGTTTATTGCAGGAACAGGAATTCTGAAGACATCACCAGGGCGGAAACGATGTTGCGCAGCCCGGCTTCCTTGCCCTTTTTCATTTCTTCGAGCATCCAGCCCATTTCTTCCGAGCTGGGCGGGCGGCTCAGGATCGTCACGTAGAGGCGGCGGATCTTCTCCTCGTCCGTGGCGGCCCCTTCGAGGCTCTTGTAGAGGCTCGCCCCGGAGTTGTTCACCAGCTGCTGCTGCACGTAGCCGTTCATCAGGGACAGCACCTGGCCCACGTTCGGCTCGCGGCTGGCACCGTCCACCACCACCCGGTCGGACTGGCCGAAGAGGTAGAGCAGGTGGTCGCGCGGCGCGGGGCTCGGCAGTTCGGAGGCCCGCACGGCGGAGTTCCGGCCGTATTTATGGACCTTGGAGCTCATCCCCATCATGTCGCCGCCGGAGGAGGACGACGAGCCGCCGTCGGCCTTCACCTCCGCCAGCAGCTTGTTGAAGTAGCTTCGCACCGCTTCCTCGGAATCGAGCGCGAGCACCTCCTTGGAGACCTGCACCATGCTCTTCTTGCCCACCAGCACCGGCTTGCCGTTGACGTAAATCCGGTCGTCCAGGGAGCGCCGCGGCAGCTTGTCCGGGTCCCCGTTTGCCAGCGTGATCAGGGAGTCCCAGAGTTGCTCGGCGGAAAGCCTCGTAAGCTGCCGGCCGTGGAAATCATCCCCGCCCGGCACCTTGGAGGGCTGGGGATTCGGCACGAATTGGAAGGTCTTCGTATTGAGCAGCACTTTCTGGAAGGCGCGCAGGTCGTAATCCAGCTCCACCATCAGGCCGATCAGGTAGCGCATCAGTTCCGGATGGTGCAGGGACTTCGTTTCCTTATACTCGTCCACCGGCTCGTACACCCCGCGGCCCATCACCCGCTTCCACATGCGGTTCGCCGCCACGGAGGGGAATTGCTCGCCGGTTTTCGTCGTCACCCACTCGGCCAGCTCCTTCCGGCCATCGCCGCCTTCCCGTTTCTCGGAAATGCGGACGGTCTTGCCGAAGGGGGTGCGCGCGCCGATCATCTGGCCCGGCTCGCCGTCCTTGTACTGGTAATCTCCCGGCAGGCGGATCTTGCCCGCGCCGGAACCGCCCAGGCTCAGTCCGTACACGCCGTCCCACATCACCTGCGCCACCTCGTAGTCCACCGAGCGCCGGCGGTCCGCTTCCCCCACTTCATCCCACAGGTCGCGCATCAGGTTTTGCCGGTAGGAGCCCTGACCTTCCGTAAAGGCGGCCAGCTCGAAGAATTCGTGCCGCTCCGTCGTGCCGAAGGGATCGTCATGGCATTGCGCGCACTCCATCCGCGAGCCCAGGAAGACCCGCATGGAGTTCGCCAGATTGTCCAGCGGCATGCCCCGGTCCCGCGTGTAGTAGCCCACCGCCGCCGTCTGCGGGTCCCATCCGTCCCCCGAGGAAGCCAGCAGCGCGTTGGTGAAATCGTCCCAAGGCATGTTGTTCTCCAGCGCGGTGCGCACCCAGTTCCGGTAGGGCTCGAAATTCCCTTGGAATCCCGGCCGTCCGTCCGTGACCCGCAGCAGGTCGAAAGCCCAGTTCGTCATGTGGCTGGAGTAGCCCTTCGACTTCATCACGTAGTCGATCAACTGCGTCCGCTTGGTCGGATCGTCGATCTCCAGGAAAAAGCGCGCTTCCTCCGCCGTCGGGATGCGCCCGATGCCGACCAGGAAGACGCGCCTCAGGAAGGTGGCATCGTCCGTGACTTCCGGCACCGGCAGTTTCTGCTTCCGGTACCAGGCAGCGACGTGACCGTCGATCGTCCGGGCCGCCTTCGCGATGAACTCCGGATCTTCCCCCTTGGGAAGTTTTTCTGCCGCGTAGCCGAGGGTGCCGAATGCGAATAGGCATGCGGCTGCAACGCTTGTGGATCTTTTCATGGGTTTGGGGTATCTGCGCAAAATACGCGCCGGGAAATGCACCGTCAATTCGCCAGCATGCCATGGACGGTTCGCGCGGCTACGCACGGATGAAACACCTTTTATCATGATTTGTTTCATCTCCGGAGGACATTTTATCCGCCAAACTCTCAGCTCACTTTCTCGTTTATTTTTTGATTTATGGGCGGACCGAAGGGTTTTTTGAAAATTAAGTTTGCTTTATTTTAAATTACTCCGAATCATTGCGTCCGGTTTTACCCCCCGCCGGGACTTCTCACCCCGCCGGGTTTTCTCACCCACCCTGTTTCTTCCCCTCGGATGAAAATCACCCCTTATCTCATGGGGGGCGTCTTGGGCATTTCGTGCCTTCAAGCCGCCCCGGTTTCCTTTTACGGCCAATCCGGCAACCATTCCGCGCTCAACGGGGCCCTCAACGGTGCCGAGGTGGCGGATCAACTCGGCCTCAGTCCTTACGACGGCTTCATCGGCCAGCTCGCCCTGATTCCCGCGGACCCCACGCTGCTTTCCTACGTCACGGCAGGAACCGCGGGGATGATCACGGCGGACGGCGGCGGCGCCTTTTCCGACCTGCGCGGACTGGCGGGCTTCTGTATCGATTCCGAGACCGCTTTCCTCACCTCCTCCGGCACTGGTTTCTCCCAGCTCCACGGCTACGAGGCCCACGATTTCTCTTCCGCGGACTCCCGCTATCTCTCCGATGGCGTGAACTTCTATCTCACCGGCGGATTGAAGAAAGCGGCTTACCTGCTGGAAACCTACTACGAGGACGCCAACGCGGGCGGCGACGGAGAGGCCGCCGCCCTGCAGGCCGCCATCTGGGACGTGCTCTACGACTCCAGCCACGGTGTGGGCCTGGGTGACGGCAACTACTACCTCCGCACCAACGCGGGAAACCGCTCCGCCCGAAATGCGGCGAACGCCGTGGCCAACCAGGCGAACGGCTGGCTGGATGCCGCCGCCGCGGCGAACTGGGGCGGTCCGGGCTACGATCCCGCGAACCGGGTGATCTTCTGGCTCGATCCCGAAGACACGCAGTTCAACCAATCCATCATCACGCTCAATCCCGGGAACTGGCAGACGGTGGCCGTGCCCGAGCCCGGGGCCCCCGCGATGCTGGCGGGCGGGCTGGGCTTCCTGCTGCTGCTCCGCCGCCGCCGGGGCTGGAGCCCGGGGTGATGCGGGAAACCTCCTCCGGAATCCGAACTCCGGCCGGGGCACCGGGACCCTGTCCCCGCCCCGGTCGGATGTTCGACGCGGGGACACCGGGGAAGTCCCGTCCGCATTTAGCCGCAGGCGGAAGTCGGGGATGGCCATTCCCTCCGTGATCGCGTAGATACGCCGCGGTTGTCGTGAAGCCACATCTTCACCAAGCTCTTCTTCCGGCCTGTCCGGTGAAACACGGATTCCCCCCGTTCCGATGTCCCCCTCCGTCGCTCCCATGGACCTTCCCGCCGCTCCCGCGGGTAGTCCGCTCACGACCGTGCTCGATCACCGGGCCGCGCACGGTCCCGACGAGCTGATCTACCGTTTTCTTCCGGAGGGGGAGGACCGGGAAATCACCCTCACCCTGGGCGAACTCGCTGGCGGGGCCCGTCGGGTGGCCGCCGGTCTCGCCCGGCTGGGCGTCCACGGCAAGCCGGTGCTGCTGATGGAGCCGCCCGGTCCGGGCTTTGTCACAGGCCTTTTCGCCTGTTGGTATGCGGGAGCCATCGCCGTGCCCGCCTATCCTCCGCGCGGCACGCGCCACCGCCAGCGGCTGGAGGCCATCCTGAGGGATAGCGGGGCGCGTTTCGCCGTGGGAGAGGTGCCGAAGCTGCCCGTCCCCGGGCTGCGGGTTTTTTCCGCCGCGGAGCTAGCCGCCGAAGGCACCCCGCTGGAGGGCATCCCGCGCGAAGGCGGCCACCCCTGCCTGCTGCAATATACCTCCGGTTCCACGGCGGAGCCGAAGGGGGTGATGATCCACCATCGCCACCTGCGCCACCATTCCGCCGCGATCTTCAAGAACATCGAGTCCCAGCGGATCCGCCGCGCGCTGAGCTGGCTTCCGCCCTACCACGACATGGGGCTGGTGCTCAAAATCCTCTTCGCCCTGGAAGCGGGGTTTTCACTCACCTACTTCACGCCGGATCATTTCATCCAGAGGCCGGTGCGCTGGCTGCGCGCCATCAGCCGCCACCGCGCGGAATTCTCCGGCGGCCCGAATTTCGCCTATGAAATGTGCCTGCGCTCCATCCGCGAGGAAGAGCTGCAGGGTCTGGACCTGAGCTGCTGGAAGGTCGCGCCGTGCGGCGCGGAACGCATCCAGGCGGAAACGCTGGAACGCTTCACGCGCCGCTTCGCCCCCTACGGCTTCAAGCCCGGCACCTTCATCCCCGGCTATGGCCTCGCGGAAGCCACCCTCACCGTCACGGGCTGCCGGGCCGCCGCCTTGCCGCGCATTTCCGAGCATCCGCAGGCCGGCCGCCATGTCTCCTGCGGGGTGCCTCTGGAAGGCCTCTCCCTCCGCATTGCCGATCCCGCCACGGGCAAGACCCTGCCCGCCGGTCAGGTGGGAGAGATCCGCGTGAAAGGTCCCAGCGTCTCCACGGGCTATTGGAACCGGCCCCAGGCCACCGCTTCGGCCTTCGGCGCGGACGGGGAATTGCACACCGGCGACCGCGGCTACATGGAAGACGGCGAGCTCTACGTCGTCGGGCGCATCAAGGATCTCATCATCCTGGACGGGGCGAACATCGCCCCGGAAGACATCGAGTCCGCGCTACTCGCCTTTCCCGAGATCACGGCCGCCGCCGCGGTGGCCGCGGAAACAGGCTCCGGCGAGGGAGTGGCCCTGGCCCTGGAATGCACCCGCCTGCCGGGGGAAAAGCTCGCCGTCCTTTGCTCCGCGGTCCGCAGGCGCATCGCCGACCTCCTGGAAATCCCGGTGGTCCGCATCGTTCTGGTGCGGGAAGGCACCCTGCCCCGCACCACCAGCGGGAAGATCCGCCGCGGCACCACCCGCGAAACGCTGGCACAGGGAAAACTGGCCGCCATCTACGATGAAGCCAACGCCCGCGAGGCCCCCCGGCTCCCCGCCGGCCCGGTGCTGGGCTGCGTGCTCCAGGCCGTGGCGGAAGCCACCGGCCGCGAAGGAGCCCGCCCGGAGGATGATCTGATCGCCTTCGGCATGAGTTCGATCGAGGCCACCCGCCTCGCAGCCCTGCTGCGGGCTGCAACCGGCGTGGAACTGGATCATGCAGACCTCTTTTCGGCACCCTCTTTCGCGCACCTGGCCACGACCGTCGAAAGCAAGGCCGCCGGAGCCGCCCCGCCGCAGGAGATTCTTCCCGGCTCGGGCAAGGATTCCGGCTTGCTGACCCACTCCCAGGAACGGATGTGGTTCCTCCACGCGCTGGAGCCTCAAAGCACCGCCTACCATGTCTTCGGCGCGCTGGAGCTGGAAGGCCCCCTCGATTTCCCCGCCTTGGATAAAGC
>CBFGVD010000096.1:0-9428 GCA_965651965.1 uncultured Verrucomicrobiaceae bacterium
TGCGGCTCAGGGAAACTTCGAGGCTCTTCCGGTAGCTGACGTCACGAGCGATGGTCAGGATCGCGCTGGAGCCGCGATATTGGTTCAATCCTTCGGCGAAGAGCCGGAACTTCCTGATTCCGGGATCCATCACCGTCATCATGACGGTGATCGGCGCCCTGCTTACTTCCCTGGTGGTAGCACGGGAATGGGAGCGCGGAACGATGGAGGCACTGCTAGCCTCTCCCGTGACCCGGGCGGAGCTGCTGCTCAGCAAAATCATCCCCTATTATGCCCTCGGCATGTTTTCGCTGCTGCTCTGCGTGGCATCCGCGCGCTGGCTGCTGGGCGTACCTTTCCGCGGCACCGTGCTCGCGCTCTGCGTGGTGGGGACCTTTTTCCTGCTGAGCGTGCTGGGCATCGGCCTGGCGATCTCCACCGCTACGCGGAACCAGTTCAATGCGGCCCAGGCGGCACTGAACGCTGCATTCCTCCCGGCGACCATGCTCTCCGGCTTCATTTATGAAATTTCCAGCATGCCTGCTTTCTTGCGCGGGGTGACCCACCTGATTCCCGCACGCTATTTCGTCTCTGCGATCCAGACGCTTTTCCAAGTGCCGACGGACTGGAAGCACCTGCTGCCGGACATCGCGCTGCTGGCCGCATCGGCCGCTCTCTTTCTGGGCATCACGGCCAAGCTAACCCGCAGGCGAATGGAATGATCCACAAGCTCCGCAGCCGCATGACTTTTCTTCCGCGCATCCACGCCCTGATCGTGAAGGAGCTGCAATCCGTATTCGGCAGCCCCTCCAGCCGGACCCTGCTGATCATGCCGGTGATCCTGCAGACGCTGCTCTTTCCCTTCGCCGCCACGCTGGAGGTAAAGAACGCCTCCCTGGGCATCTACAACCGCGATTCCGGCAAGGAAGCGCAGGAACTGGTGCAGCGCTTCGCGCAATCCGCCGCGTTCTCGGAGGTCATCCCCCTCCACGGCCAGGGGGAAATCGGGGAGGCGATCGAATCCCGCCGGGCGATGCTGGCCGTGAGCATCCCGGAGGATTTTTCGCGGAAACTGGCCGCGGGTGAAAGCGCGCCCGTGCAGGTGCTCCTGGACGGGCGGCGCTCGAACGGCGCACAGATCGCCTTCGGCTACCTGCAAGGGATCACGGAACAATACATGAAGGACCGGCTGGAGGCCAAGGGAGCCGCGATGCCCTCCGAGGTCGTGACCCGCTACTGGTTCAACCCGAACCTGGACTACGAAAATTTCATCCTGCCGAACCTGGTGGCCATCATCACCACCATCGGCTCGCTCATCCTGACCGCCTTGTCCGTTGCACGGGAACGGGAACAAGGAACCTTCGACCAACTCCTCGTTTCTCCGCTCACCCCGGAAATGATCATGGTGGGGAAGGCCGTACCCGCGATGGTCGTCGCCTTTTTCCAAGCCACGCTGATTCTCTGCGCCGCCGTCTTCCTCTACGATGTCCCTTTCCGCGGCAGCCTGCTGCTCCTCTACACGGGGATGTTCTGCTACGCGCTCTCGCTGGTCGGCGTGGGGCTCTTAATTTCCTCCCTGTGCAATACCCAGCAGCAGGCGTTCCTGGGTGCATTCTCCTTCATGATGCCGGCGGTGATGCTCTCCGGCTTCGCGGCCCCGGTGGAAAACATGCCGCGCTGGCTCCAGATCCTGACCTGGCCGAACCCGGTCCGGCATTTCGTCGAAATCGTGAAGGGGGTCTTCCTCAAGGATGCCTCCTTCGAGCGGATCGCCTCCCTGATCTGGCCGCTGGTCCTCATCGGCTTCATCAACCTGACAGCCGCCGCGCTGATGTTCCGGAGGAAAACGGGCTAAACCCCTTCGACGAAGAGCTTCTTTTCCAGACGGTGGAGGAAACGCTCCTCCGAGGGGGTGAAACCATCTGCGCCGAGCACCTTGGTCAGCCAGGTAAAGGCCTGGGGGACCGCTCCATCCGTCCTGATCACCGAGGCGCGTTCGTCGAGGAAGGCCTCGATCTTGGCAGGATCGCCCGCAGCTTCGCGGGCGGCGGCGAATGCCTGGAAGATGAACGTCTCCCGGGGCCGCAGGGTATCCCACCCGAGGTGATTCAGTGCGTCCGTCAGCACGTCGTCTTCCGCCAGCGACAGGTGGTTGTCCAGATAAAGGGAGAGGAAGAGCAGTTCGATCAGGGCTTGGCGGGAATTCTGGGTCATGGGAATGAACTATTTCCTCGTGGAACTAGCCGCATGAAGTAAAATGACAATCCGATTCCTCCTCCTCTCCCGGCCAACGACCCGGAGCCCGCGCAAAATTCCCCTTCATGCCGCGCTCGCATGAGGAGTTGCCGCCAGCATAATCAAGAAAACCTAAATAACTTCTCCGGAACAATGGGTAGACAGGCTTTCTCTCGCTTCATATCAACGCACCAGATGAAAACCCTTGCAGCATTTGCCGCCGCATTGCTCGTTCTCCCGTGCTTAGCCGCGGATGAAAAAAAGAAGGATGAAAGCATCCCGCTGGATGATGTCCTTTTCGACGAGGGCGTGTGGATGAAACCCCTCCAGGACCTCAAGGGGCCTGAAGAAGAACTGAGCGAAGCGGATCGCAAGCGGGTGCAAAAGGCGAAGGAAAAAGGCATCACGCTGCAATTCCGCGAAGAAGGCTTTTCCTGGCTGTCCGGTGCGAAGGAGGGCCTGCGGGCCGGCCCCGGCGAATTCAAGCTTCTCGGACAAACGGTCGGCGAGGTCGTGGTCCGCGGTCGCGACGACAAGCCCGTGGAAGCCACCGTTTCGATCTACAACCGGGGGGACGACGGCGAGATTTCCGCATCGGACTACGAGAAAAAAATGGCCGACTGGAAGGCCAAACTGGACGACAAACTGGCAGTCCGTGCCGAGACCCGCTCCGAACGGGGTGCCGTGCCGATCCAAGGCTGGACCTGGCGAAAGGGCGACACGGGTGTCGCGCTGGAAGGCAGCATCAACCGCTCCGAGAAACGGGTGGAATTCATCCGCCTCCGCATGCTCTCGCTGAGTGCCGCCAAAGCCGAACCGCGCCGCATGGCCCGCCGCGGCACCTTCGCCGAAAACGTGAAGAAGGACGACGGCGGTTTCACTTGGATCGAGGGCATCCCCATGGTGGACCAGGGCGAGAAAGGCTATTGCGTGGTAGCCTCCATCGAACGTGTCACGCGCTACTTCGGGGCGGACCTGGACCAGCATGAAATGGCGCAGCTCGCCAATACCGGCGAAAACGGAACAAGCGGCGACGCGATGGAAAAGGCCTTCCAGCGCGTGACCGGCAAGGTTCACCTGCGCACCCTGAAGCACATCGAATTCGACCTGCGCCAGATGGAGAAAGACATCCGCGGCTACAACCGGATCGCGAAGAAGAAGAAGCTGCGGACCTTCGACGGCGAGGCGGGCTATGTCGATCCCCGCTACTTCTGGCAATTCGTGAACGAGGAAGCCTTCCGCGAAATGAAGCGCGGCCAGCCCGCGCATGCTCACTTCAAGCGCAAGATCAAGGAATACGTGGACCAGGGTATCCCCCTTTGCTGGACGCTCTATCTCGGCATGTTCCCGGAAAAGGGCCTGCCCCAGTCCTCCGGCGGCCACATGCGCCTGATCATCGGCTACAATTTCGATGCCGAGGACGAGAGGGAGCACAAGATCTACTACACCGACTCCTGGGGTGCCGGTCATGAGAAGAAAACCATGCGGGCGGACGAAGCCTTCTGCATGACCATGGCGATGTATTCCATGGTGCCGAACAAATAAGGAGCCCCCCGTTCCCGCAGCAGGGCGCCTCCCCCAACCGCGGGCGAGGCGCTCTTTTCGTTTCCGCGATCAGCTCAGGCGTGCCGCCAGGAGCTCCCGCTGGAATACCACTTCCTTCGGCAGGTAGTCGTAGAGGGTGAGGAAGAGCTCTCCCTGGGAAAGGATCTCCCGCTTCCACTCCTCCGACCTGAAGGCCATGCATTCGTCGAAGCGGGCCTCGTCGAAGCCGTTCAACCCCTCGGTATTGAAATCCTCCCAGTGCGGGGTCCACCCGATCTGGGTTTCGTGGCCGGGGATCCGGCCGCGGCAGCGGTTCACGATCCACTCCAGCACGCGCATGTTCTCCCCGAAGCCGGGCCACAGGAATTTGCCATCCGCATCCTTCCGGAACCAGTTCACGTGGAAGAAGCGCGGCAGGTGCGCCACCTTCCGGCGCATGTCCAGCCAGTGGTGGAAGTAGTCAGCCATGTTGTAGCCGATGAAGGGCAGCATCGCCATCGGATCACGGCGCACGCCGGCTTTCAGGCCGATCGCCGCCGCAGTCACTTCCGAGCCCATCGTCGCGCCCACATAGACGCCGTGGGACCAGTTGAAGGCCTGGTAAACCAAGGGCATCGTATTCGGCCGCCGGCCGCCGAAAATGATCGCGGACACGGGCACCCCTTCCGGATTCTGCCACTCCGGGTCGATCGTCGGGCATTGTCTCGCGGGGGCGGTGAAGCGGGCGTTCGCGTGGGCCGCCGGACGGCCGCAATCCGGCGTCCAGTCCTGCCCCTGCCAATCCGTCAGGTGTGCAGGAGGCTCCTTGGTCAGTCCTTCCCACCATACGTCCCCGTCATCCGTGAGCGCGACGTTCGTGAAGATCGTGTTCTCCTTCATGGATTCCATCGCGATCGGATTCGTCTCGCAGGAAGTCCCCGGTGCCACGCCGAAGTATCCGGTTTCCGGATTGATCGCATGGAGCCGCCCGTCTTCATGAGGCCACAGCCACGCGATGTCGTCGCCCACGATGGTCGTCTTCCACCCGGCGTCCGCGTAGATCTTCGGCGGCACGATCATCGCGAGATTCGTCTTCCCGCATGCGGAGGGGAAAGCGGCGGTGACATAGGTCTTCTCACCTTTCGGCGACTCGATGCCCAGGATGAGCATGTGCTCCGCCATCCAGTTGTGCTCGCGGGCGATGTTGCTGGCGATTCGCAGAGCCAGGCATTTCTTGCCCAGCAGGGCATTCCCGCCATAGCCGGAACCATAGGACCAGATCTCGCGCGAATCCGGAAAATGGACGATGTACTTTTCCTCGTTGCAGGGCCAGGACACGTCGGCCTGCCCTCCCTCCAGAGGCGCGCCGACGGAGTGCATGCAAGGGATGAAGCGTCCGTGGCCGTCCCGCCTGGCGGGTATGCTCCCCTCCGCCTCCGCTTCCAGGCGCTCCAGCACGTGGCTTCCCATATGCGCCATGATGCGCGTATTCACCACCACGTAAGCGCTATCGGTCAGTTGCACGCCGATCTTCGCCAGCGGCGAATCCAGCGGCCCCATGCAAAAGGGCACCACGTACATCGTGCGGCCTTTCATCGAGCCGGCGAATTTATCGGCAAGCAGGGCCTTCATTTCTGACGGCTCCATCCAATTGTTCGTGGGCCCCGCGAGATCCTTCCGGCGGGCGCAGATGAAAGTCCGGTCCTCCACCCGCGCGACATCCGAAGGCGCCGAGCGCGCGAGGTAAGAATTCGGCCGTTTCTCCGGGGAGAGACGTGTGAAGGTGCCCTTCTCCACCAGGAGCTGGCAAAGGCGATCCCACTCCGCCAGGGACCCGTCGCACCATTCGACGGCATCGGGCTGGCAAAGGGCGGTCATTTCTTCGACCCAGGAGAGAAGTTCGGCGTGACGGACGGGAGCGCTCATTTCCGTGCTATCAAAGGCACATGAAGCCGCCCCGGGCAATCCAATCGGAGGAAATGAGCCGTATCCGCGGAGAATTGACCGCAATCCGCCACCCCGATGCGAAAAATGGCCGATGCTTTCCCGCGCCGTCAAACGGGCCGCCCTCGCCCCGCCCGCCAGGGAAGCGGGCGGGGCGCAGGCCACCCTGCGGGAGGGGAAATCAGATGCGGTATTGCCGGAGGGCGTCGGTCATGTGGTCGGGCCATGCCGCTCTGCGGAAGACGGGAGCCTGCAAGGTCCGGACGACCTTCCTGCCTCCGGTGAAGACGAAGCTCTCACTCTCGACCTCCACCACTTCCAGCCCCATGTAATAAGTATCGCGGAGGGTCGAAACGGCATCCGTGCCGAACACCTCCGCGAGGTGCGCGCGGAGCAATCCGGCCTCCCTCCTTCCCACATAGAGGAAGGCGGGGGTCTCGCCGTGATCGCATTGGGAACGGATCAAGGCGGACACGGCTTCGACATCCCATGTATCTCCGAACCGCAGTTCGGATACAAGAGATGTCGAATCAGGGTAAGGCATCGACTCGGGTCGTGTGCTCATCGGTATATCGGGTGAAGTCGCGGCAACGGGAGCAACATACGTGCCCGCGGTGGCGATTCATCACGGAAGAAGTCATAAATCCGCATGCCATTCCGTCCGCTCATGAATCTCCGGAAATCGGATGAAACGCCGCATGACCGTTCGGGGTTTCCGCTGAAAGATCACACCCCGGCCACCCGGCTACCGTCCTCGCGCGGGAATGCAATGGCGATGCGCCTTGGGAAAAGACGTTTCCCCTATTTCACCGGCGGAATCCGCTGCTCCAGCATCTTGCGCAGGAAGAGACACTCCTCCGGATGCTTCCCGGCCGCATTCGATCGCTCCGCGGGATCCGTCCGGTGGTCGTAAAGCTCGGTATAACCGGGATCCTTGCGCGAGACGATCATGCGGAACCGGTCGTCCCGAACCGTCAGTTTGTCCTTCCATCCGCCCGCGGCGATGCCGTCCGAGGCGGCCCGGGCATCCGCGAGGATCGGTTCGAGCGACTTCCCGTCCAAAGTTGCCGGAAGCGGGAGCCCCGCCAAACCTGCGAGCGTGGGGAAAAGATCGATGGTTTCCACGATCTGGTCCGACTCCTCTCCCGCTTGCTTCTGAGCCGGGACACGAATGATCAGGGGCGAGAGAAGCGCTTCCTCAAAAAGACAATGCTTCCCCCAGATGCCGTGCTCGCCGTGTAGCCAGCCATGGTCGCTCCACAGGACCACCACGGTATTCGCGGCCGCACCCGAGCGCTCCAATGCATCCAGGAGCTTTCCGATCTGGGCGTCCGTGTAGCGGATGCATGCGAGGTAAGCGCGCCGGTAGTCCTCCGCCGCCGTCTCCGACCGGAAGGGATTCCCCCGGTCAAACCGATAGCGGCGGAATTCATTGCTGCCGTGCCATGTGGTCGGGAACCCGGGCTTGGCATCCGCCGTCGGCCGCGGGACCGGGAATTCCGCGGCCTCCTTTCCGTAGGAAGCCGGCGCAGCAAAGGGCAGATGGGGCTTGATGAAACCCGCCGCGAGAAAAAAGGGCTTGCCGGATGCGGCGGCTTCTTCCAGCCGGGCGACCGCCTCCGCGGCGATCCAGCCGTCCGGATAGCTCGAATCGTCGCCTTCCGCGAACTCGGTAACCGGGCTTTTTTCCCCGCCTTTGGCACGAGGTACTCCTCCCGCATAGCCATGCATCGCCGCTTCCGGCGATTTCCAAGGGCCGACGGGCATCACGCAGGTATCCCATGCGCCGGGCAGTTCTTCCGCGCCCTCCTTCCAATCCTTCCCGCTTCTGCCGCCCGGGTAGTGCGTGATTTTCCCTACCGAGATCGTCCGGTAGCCGTTCTTCCGGAAAAGCACGGGCAGCGCCGGGTGCGGCTGTTTGGCGGCCGTCGCCCGGATCGCATCGTTTCCCGAATCTCCGGGAAGCCTCCCTGCATAACGGCCGAACATCAGAGCGCAACGGGATGCTCCGCAGGTGGGTACCTGCACATAATGCCGGCGGAAAAGACGGCCGCCCGATGCCAGCCGGTCGATATTCGGGGACACTTGCAGGTCTTCCCGATAGCAGCCCAGCCAGGGCCGGAGGTCGTCCACCGCGATGAAGAGCACGTTCGGCCGCTCCGCGGCCCGGAGGGCGGACACCATGAAGATCGCGAGGACCGCTGCCGGCTTCATGGCGTTCATCCCCGGGCTTTATTCCGCGCTTTCCCCGGAATTTCCAGCAGGCTCGTCTTCTCCACCGCCGGTATCCTCGCCGGGATCTCCTCCGGCGTCCTCGCCATCCGGGATCACCAGCGCGATGTCCTGGAGCTTCTCTCCTTCCTTCAAGGTAAGCAATTTCACCCCCATCGTATTGCGGCCGGCCTCGCGGACCTCCGCCACGCGGATACGGATGCTCTGCCCGCCGGAAGTCATGAGCATCAGCTCCTCCTCCTCCATCACCGTCAGGGCACCGACTACCTCGCCGGTCTTCTCGCCGACTTTCATGGTGATGATACCCTTGCCGCCCCGCGACTGCACCCGGTAGTCGTCGAACGGCGTGCGCTTGCCGATGCCGTTCTCGGACGCGACCAGCAAGGTCGAACCCTCCGTGACAATGGCAAGGCTGACCACATAGTCGCCTTCCTCCGGACGGATGCCGGTGACACCCGCGGTAGCCCGCCCCAAGGGCCGGGCCTGTTCCTCGTTGAAGCGGAGACTCATCCCCTGCCGGGTCACCAGCACGACCTCGTTCTTGCCGCTCGTGAGGCGCACGCCGATGAGCACGTTGCCTTCCTCCAGATTGATCGCGATGATGCCGTCCTTCCGGTAGTTGCGGAAATCATTGAGCGGCGTCTTCTTCACCTTCCCGCTGCGGGTGGCGAAGAAAACGAAGCCGGCATCCTCCCGGAAGGTCACGTCGTTGCCGTTCTCGTCCGTCGCCCGCTCGAGCCGGAGCACCGCGGCGATCTTTTCCTCCGTTTTCAGATTGAGCACGTTCCGGATGCTCCGCCCCTTCGAGGTGCGGGAACCTTCCGGCAGCTCGTACACCCGCTCCACGTACGCGCGGCCGGTATTCGTGAAGAACATCAGGTAATCGTGCGCCTGGGCGCTGAAAAGCTGCTCGACGAAATCGTCCTCCTCGTTGTTCGCGGTGCGGGTTTCCATGCCGCGCAAGCCCTTCCCGCCACGGCCTTGCACCCGGAATTCGCTCGCCGGGGTACGCTTGATGTATCCGCGGTGGGAAATGGTCACGATCATCGCGTCGTTGGCGATGATGTCTTCCATCGCGATTTCCCCCTCTTCCGGCAGGATCTCGCACTTGCGGGGCGTGCCGTGCTTCATCTTGATCGCCAGCAGCTCCTCCTTGATGATGGAGAGCACGCGCTCCTCCCGCGCCAGGATGTCCATGAGGTCCGTGATCTCGGCGAGGACGTTGTCGTACTCGCCCTTGATCTTGTCCCCTTCCAGCGCCGTGAGTTGATAGAGTCTCAGTTCCAGGATGGCATTCACCTGGCGCTCCGTGAAAACGTAGCGGTCCCCTTGGATGGCCGCTTGGGAACGGATCAGGATCCCCAGCCCCGCGGCGGTGGAAGCGGCGAAAGTGTAGGCCGCCAGGCGCTCCCGGGCTTCGTCCCGGTTCTTGGAGGAGCGGATGATTTCGATGAAATCGTCGATGTGGCCGAGCGCGAGCAGATAAGCTTCCAGCAGTTCCGCCCGCTCCTCCG
>CBFGVD010000097.1:0-9413 GCA_965651965.1 uncultured Verrucomicrobiaceae bacterium
TTTCGCGATCTTCGCGTTCGGATTCTTGATGGATTCCAGCAGGTATTCGCCGTCCGCGGTGACAGGCTCCTTGCCGCCTTCGATCTCGATTTTCGTGTCGGCCAGCCCTGCGAGGGAGGGGCCGTGTCCCTTCGAGCCATCCACCGAGTGGCAGGCGAAGCAGCCGTAGCTGCTGAAAAGCGTTTCCCCGGCCTTCACGTTGGCCTTGGTGAGATCGACGTCGAGCTTGTAGCCTTGGTAAGCGGCGAGCTGGCTGCCGGAGTAGGTGAAGGCCAGCTTGCCGTTGCTTCCCTCCGCGGAGAAGCCGCCCTCGTTCCAGGCGAGCTTCGCGGGCGGTTCGCAAGTGACTTCCGCCTCGAAAGACAGGGGCTTCTCAGAGGGGCTCAGCAGGACCGCGACGACATGCCCGCCCGCCTTGAAACTGAAGCGCGGCATGCCTTTCACCAGCGTGTAGCCCACGTATTCCGGTCCGCCCAGTTCATCCACGCTTTTGCCGTCGATGTGGACCGGGTGCTTGCCGGATGCCTTGTGGAAGAGATTGCCGACGAGCCGGGGCACATAGTCGAAGGACACGCGGGACCCCCGCTTCTGGTCGCCCCAATAGGGCGTCATGTCCAGGAAGCCGCCCTGCCAGGCATAGAGCGGGCGGCATTCCACGGTATCGAAGGCATAGGCCAGGGCGGGGCCGAAGCTCACCGCCATCGCCGCCGGGATACCCGGGATGGGGATTTCCTCGCCCTTCACGTCCTCGCCCTTGCCGGGGTTGTATTTCGGCGCGGGGAGGCCCTTGTGGTGGCGGGGGAAAACTGCCGCTTCCAGACCCGGATCCGGCAGATAAGTGCTGAGAACCAAGGGCTCGTCCGGCTTGCCCAGCGGCCGGTTTTCAAAGGTCAGCAGCGGCTGCGCGGAGAGCGGCGGCAGGCCCAGGCAGAGAAGCAGCAGGGTTTTTCTCATGAAATGTTCCTATCAGGACGTCCCAGGGTGGCAAATCCTGTCTTGAAACGCACCTACCCGTTTGAGGCAGGAAACCGGTAGCGGGGAGACCGGGCGAACTTCCCCCTTGGCCCGCGGGCGGGGATGGAGAAAGTGATGCCAGCGATGCGCGGCTCCGGCGAGCGGTGGAAATTGGAAGAATTGATCGACTTCGAGGTCGCCCTGGCGGCCTGGGACGGGGAGGCGCGCCCGGATGACTTGCCGGCCACGGATTCGCGCGGCGGGGTTTTCAAGGCATGGAAAGAAGCGGCGGCTCCGGAAGCCGGCCCCGGCCGGACCTGGGTGGCATCCCTCGGCTGGGCCGGGCGGCTTCTCGCCTTGCTGGCGCTGCTCGCCGGTTTCGGCGCGGCCTGGGGCTGCTTCGATGCCCGGCGGGAGGGCATCCACGTGGTGGTTTTCCTGTGTGTCACGCTCTTCGTTCCCTGGCTCGTCTTGCTCGGCGGCGTGCTGGCATGGTCCTTCCGTCCGGCGGGCGCGGGATTCGCCGGAGCGGTGCTCAAGAGGCTGGCCGCCAGGTTCTCCGGCGAAAAAGGGCGGGAGGCGATGGCCCACATCGAGGGCAATCCGGAACTCGCGAAGGCGATCGGCTGGCGGATCGCGGCGAAGACCCAGGCGGCAGCGGCGGATTATCATTTCGGGGCGATCCTTGCCCTGGCCGCCCTGATTTTCTTCCGCCGCGTGGGCTTTTTCTGGGAAACCACCACGCAGACCGCCATGCAGGATTTCCTGAGCGGCGTGGTGAAGTTCATGTCCATGCCCTGGAGCTGGTATCTGCCGGAATTCGTTCCGGACGTGGCGGGAACCCGGCGCGGTGCCGGGTGGGAAGGCGGCGGGGGAAGCTGGATGTTCTTCCTGCTGCTCTCGCTCTTCGTGTGGGGCATGCTGCCGCGCTGGCTGCTGGTGAATTTCGCCATTTTCAAGGAATGGCGCGTCCTGCGCTCCCCCGCATTCCAGTCCCCCCTGCACCGGAAGCTCCGGCGCGTGCTCACCGGCGTCCGCCGCGGCAGCGATCCGGAGGGCCCGGCGGACGGGGCGCTCGTCATCGATCTCGGCGGCATTTCCCCCGATCGGGAGGCATTGCGGCCCTTTTTCCTGCGGCATCTGCGCTTGAATCCCGCGGCTTGGGAAACCCTGGACGTGCTCGATGCCGGCCGGGAGGCCGCTGCGCAGGCCGCTCTGGCAAAGGCACCCGCCGGGGTGATCCTGCTGGCGGAGGGGTGGTCCCTCGCACCCCGGAGGATGGAGGAAATCCTGGGACGTGCGGCGGATGCCCGGCAGGGGCGGCGCGTGGTGGTTCACGTTGCGGATTTCGACAAGGAAGGCCGCCCGCGCGAAGTGAAGGCGGATGAACGCGCCGCCTGGGAAGCTTTCATCGACAGCCAGAAGGGCCTTGAGGTGGAACTCAGCATGCACGAGGAGGATCGCACATGGGCACCTGGTTGAGCGAAGAGATCCCCGCATTCGCCGTCGTGGGCAGGGTCAACGCGGGCAAAACCGCCACGCTGGCGACCTTGCTGGAGATCGACGACGACGAACTGTTGCGCATCAGCTCCACGCCGGGGGAAACCACGGACGTGCAGCCCCTGCCGGTGCGCTACGACGGCGAAGAACTGCTCCGGTTCCTCGATACCCCGGGCTTTCAGCAGCCGGTCGAGGCGATGCGGGAAATCCGGCGGCTTGCCGGCAGCGGGGTGCCCGGCCCGGCGGAAGTCGCGCGCTTTACCAGGGAATGCCGCCAGCGCTTCCCGGACGAGGCGCGCCTGCTGGAGCCCCTGGTCGAGGGAGCAGGGGTGATCTATGTGGTCGATCCCAGCAAACCCCTGCGGGATACCTTCCTCGCGGAGATCGAGATCCTGCGCTGGACGGGCAGGCCCCGCCTCGCGCTTTTGAACCCGCAGGGCGAACCCGCGCCGGAGCTGGAGCGGGAATGGCGCGAACGCCTCGGCACCTCTTTCAATCTCGTGCGGACCTTCCATGCGCACGAGGCCCGCTTCGATGAACGCAAGCGTTTGCTGGAAGCCCTCTTGCAGATCGAGGAACGCCACGCCGCCCACATCCGCCGCGTCATCGGCGCGATGGAGAACGAGATGGCCGAGCGCCGCGAGGAGGCTGCGGAGGCCCTGCTGGATTTCCTCGAAAAGGCCCTGACCCTGCGCGTGAGCGAGCCCATCGACGTGCGCGACCGCAGCGTTCCGGCGCGCGCGGAGAAAAAAAAGGCCGAGCTGGAAGAACGTTATTTCAAGAAGCTGTCGGATCTGGAAATGGGCTGCCTGAAGCGGATGCTGAAAATTTACCGGCACCACCTGATCAAGCCCGACGTGAATCCGGACCGTCACGCCGGGCTGAATCTCGCGATGGCGGAGACCTGGCGGAAGTGGGGCCTCAGCCGCTGGCAGCTTGCCGCCGCGGGTGCCGTGGCGGGCGGGGCGGCGGGAGCGGTCTTCGATCTCGGCGTGGGCGTGCATAGCCTGGGGGCGGGCACGGTGATCGGCGCGGTAGGCGGCGGGTCCATGGCCTTCTTCAAGGGCGGGGCGCTGCCGGAACTGCGCGTCATCGGCGGCGGCCTGGGAAAGATCCGCGGGGATGGCCAGGCGATGGTCGTGGGCCCGCCGGAAAGCCTGAATTTCTCATGGGTGTTGCTGGATTCCATGCTCATCCGTCACCGCGGGATCCTGGCCCGCGCGCACGGCAAGCGCGATGCGGGATCCCTGGAAGTCTCCGAACAGGAAAGCCTGGTCCGTGCCTTTCCTCCCGCGCGCCGGACATTGCTGCAGAAATGGTTCGCGAGTTGCCTGAAAGGCTCGCCGGACCGCGGCAAGGAGCCGGAGGTCTTCGCGGAACTGGTGAAGTCCCTGGAGGAAGCGGAGGAGCAGTAGCGGGAAATCTTGCCATTCGTAAGGAAAGGCGGGGAAGCCGCCGCTATAGAATGAAGCTGCTTTTCGACGCGACGGACTTGGCCGTCTTTGCTGGGATAACGGCGCATGAAAGACGAATTGCTCGCGCGATTGGAGTCCTTCGAGATCGATAAACCCGGGGCGGCCTTCCCCTTCAGCGCCCGGCTGGCGCGCGAAAACGGCTGGAGCCGGGCTTACGCACTGCGCGTGATCCGCGAATACCTCCGCTTCGTCTGGCTCGCCATGCGGGCGGGACATCCGGTGACGCCTTCCGAAGCGGTGGACGAGGCCTGGCATCTCCACCTCTGCTACACCCGCTCCTACTGGGAGGATCTGTGCGGACAAATCCTCGGAACCCCCCTGCATCACGGGCCCACGGAGGGGGGTGCCGCCGAGTCTGCAAAATTCACGGATTGGTACGAACGCACCCTGGCAAGCTACCGCAGACATTTCGGGGAAGAGCCGCCCGCCGGAATCTGGCCGCCGGTTGCGGAGCGTTTCCAGACGGCTCCCGTGCGGGAAGTGGATCCGCGGAGCCACTGGATCCTTCCGAAACGGCGGGTGATGGCCGGCGGAGCGGCGGCGGCCCTGGGGGCGGGCGCGCTTGTCCTGGCAGGCTGCACTCCCCTGATGGCGAAAACCGAGCCCTTGGGGTCATGGTTCCCCATCGTCTTTCTGGTTGTCGCCGCCGCCATGTTGATCCGCCATTTCCGGGCGACGGGAGGGGGCGGAAAAAACAAGAATGACTCCGGTGGCTGCGGGGGAGGGGTTGGCGGAGGATCGATGTCTTCTTGCGGGTCCTCGATAGGCGGGGGCCATGACTCCGGCGGCTCGGACAGCGGGTGCTCGTCTTCCGGCGGGGGTGCTTCGGGTTGCGGTTCTTCCGGCTGCGGCGGAGGCGGCTGCGGCGGGGGAAGTTGAACTTCACTCCGTCCGCTCGAAGTCCGGCACGGGGTGCTGCACCGCTTCCAGGAAGAACTGGCAGAGGTCGGCATAGAGTTCGTGCGAGCCGGTGGAGAGGACCCGGTTGTGATCCGCCCCGTGCACGGTACGGAAGGTCTTCCGCCCGCCCGGGATCGCGGCGAAGATGGCCCGGGCCTGGTCGATGCCGATGTAGGGATCGCGGTCGCCGTGGGCGATGAAGACGGGCATGTGCAGCTTCGCGGCGGCATCCACCGGGCGGATGTCCGCGGGCCAGAAGCCCGCCCGCAGCCGCGTGCCGCAGGCCACGCTGGCCGCGGCGAGGGGGCAGCAGAAGTGCAGGGAAGCGGGGGTCATTTCCTCCGCGGACCGCAGCACCGGCCGGTCGAGCGAGCTGAAGGTCGCCACGCTGGCCACGGCTTTCCACGCCGCCGGAGATCCGGCGGCCGCCTGGATCGCGATGGCCCCGCCTTGGGAAACGCCGAAAAGACAGGCGGGCGAGGGATCGAAGGAAAATTTTCCGGCGGCATCCGCCAGCACCCGGCCTGCGAGGGGAGCCTCGGTCAGGCCGAAGGTAGCGTGCCGTGCCGGGTGATCCCCCTGGCCCGGGATGTCCATCAGGATGCAGCGGAAGCCCGCGGCGCAGAATCGCTCGCAGATCGGCAGGTGGTCCTCCTTCCTGCCGGAGTGGCCGTAGAGCAGGATCACGGTGCCGAGCCTGGTGCCCCAGGGCGGGGCGGAGATGCCCCGGCGGGCGAGCTCGGAGCGCAGGATGCGGGATTTCTTCGCCTCACCCGGGCTGGAGGCCGGCTCCACCAGCAGGCAAGGGGTGGAATCCGGCCCGGTGAAGGGGCGAATCTCCAGCCCGAAGCGGGCGGGCTCTCCCATGATCTCCAGATGATAGTCCTGGAGAGGCCTGCGTGCGGGCGAGAGCAGCCGCTCCGATCCGTACCAGCCCGTCGCGCCGAACAGCAGAAGGCCCGGGATGCCCGCAAACAGAAGCAGGCGGATGAAATATCGGCGCAAGCGGATCATCGGAAGGCGTTGGAATACCGCGGCAAGCGTTGCGATTTCGCAAGATCGCGTTTGCCAGTCCGGCCGCACCGGACTAGGGGAAGTCCATGACTCTGCTTGCCGAGACCTCTCCCGTCCTTGAGAAGACCCGCGAACTCTGCGCCGCGATCGCGGGCGATTCGCGCTTCGCCAAGCTCCAGAAAGACGTGGAGACCTTCCTCGGCGACGACGCGGCCCGCCTGATGTACCAGACGGTGCACGAGCGGGGCGAGGAGCTGCACCAGAAGCAGCATGCCGGGATGAAGCTGGCTCCTTCCGAGATCCGTGAATTCGAGGCGGCCCGCGACGAACTCATGCGCAATGAAGTCGCCAGCGCCTTCCTGGACGCCCAGGGCGAGCTGGAGGCCCTCCAGAGGACGATCGCCAAATACGTGACCACGACGCTGGAACTCGGCCGCGTGCCGACGGAAGCCGAGCTTGCCGACGACGGCTGCTGCGGCGGCGGTTGCGGCTGCTCCCATTGAGTTCCCGGCCCGCGGGCCGGAGGGGTTCCGGGCAATCATCCGGCCAGCATGCCGCCCTGCATGGGGCGGCGATGCCGGTGCGGTGAAAAGCGGGTGAAAGCTGCTGGAGTCCCTACTGCCGCGGCCGGTTGAAGCGCTCGACGATTTGCGGCGGCAGGGTCTGCGCGTTCCGGTCCATCCATTGGCGCGCGGCGCTTTCATCCCGCCGCATCCAGCCGCGCAGATAGCGCCAGTAAACTTCCCGCTGCGCGCGCTGGTCGCTCAGGTTTGCGACGAATTCCAAAGAGGTCTCCGGCGAGCGCCGGAAACTTTCCTCGATGAAAATCCGGCGGGCGCCGTCGAGATCGGGATTGTCTCCCAGGCCGGCGAGCCATTGGGCGGCCGAAGCGGGATCTTCCCGCGCGTAGAGGCGGGCCACGCCTTCGGCGGCTTCGGATTTGGTGTCTTCCGGCAGGCCTTCCACCCACTGGCGGGCGGAGGCCAGGTCCGTGCGGGCCCAGCGGTCCGCCACGGTTTCGGAGACATCCCGGCGCATTTCCACGTCGGTCATCGCGGCATTCCAGCGGGAAGCCTGCTCGGGATCGAGATTTGCCAGATCGTCCGCCATCCGGCGGGCCGCGCGGCCCCGCATCCCCTCGTCCCCCACGCCCGCGATCCACGCGGTGGCGTAGTCGAAGCCGAACTGCATCACGTAAGGCTCCATGGAGTCCATCGCGCGGTCTCGGGTCCGGCCTTCGAGCTGGGCGATGAAATCGCGGGCGAGTTCCGGATCCGCGGCGGCGATCCCGCGGGTGGCACCCAGGAGCCAGTTGTTGACTTCGCCCTCGTCTTCCGCGGAGGACGCCCAGGCAAAGGCGGCCTGCGGATCGTTCGCGGCCCAGGTAGCCACCGCCGTCTCGCGCTCCCAATCCTGTGCACCCTGTTCCTGCAGGAAGCCCAGGGCGGAATGGGGATCGCGCTCGGCCCACGCCTGAAGGATCAGGGAACGCTCGGAGCCCCGAAGGTTCGCGCCGGGGCTGTTGCGGAATTCATCGTAAACCGACGCGAACTGGTCCGCGGGCAAGCGGTCCAGGAACGCCAGCAGCCGCTGCGTGCGGTCCAGGCGGCTGGTGGATTCCATGATGGCCGTGAGATCCGTATCCACGGGCCTTGCACCCTCTTCGCGGCCCCCCGTTTCTTTCCGGCGCTGGAGGCGCTCGGCGAGGCTCAGCCCTCTGCCGGAGGAACGTGCGGAGGCTTTCCCGGGATTTGCTTCATCCGCGGCAGCCGCGCTGCCAGCAGGCGGAGCGCTGATGCGCCCGATCATCACGCCCGCGCCCAGTGCCAGGGTGGCGGCTCCCGCGCTCCAGATCCATTGGGATTTCATCGGATTCATCGGAGGATATATAACGCTTTGAATTCCCGGATTTTTCGGGAAATCCGGAGTTCAGTCCGAAGCTCGCGGCGGACCAAGCTTTTGGAAAGCGGCGATTTTCGCCGAAAGGGAGGCGCGCACGGTCGCGAATGCCGGATCTTCGGCCAGGTTTTTCATTTCATGCGGATCAGCCGCAGGATCCAGCAGCAGGCTTCCCCCTGCGGCATATTCCGCGTAACGCCACTTTTCCGTGCGGATCGAAACTCCGGTGGCGGTTTTCCCATCCTCGCTCCAGATGGTGAAGGCGGGATGCGGCCACGCCGCGGCGGGGTTTTCAAGCAGGGGAGATAGATCCCGCCCCTCCGCCCCGGGCGGGGCGGGCAATTTGCAGAGCTTGGCGAGAGTGGGGAAGAGGTCGATCGATTCCACTACCCGCGGGCACTTCGTACCGGCGGGGCCGCCGGGCTTGCGGATGATCAGGGGGACCCGCGTGCCCGTCTCGAAGAGGGAACCCGCTTTCGACCACTTGCCCTTTTCTCCGAGCTGGTAGCCGTGGTCGCTCCAGAAGACGACGATGGTTTTCTCCGCCAGGCCGAGCCGGTCGAGTTCATCCAGCACGCGGCCGGCGTTCCAGTCCGCCCAAGCCATCGCCGCATGGTAGGCGCGGATCATTTCGCGCGCTTCCTCCTCGCCGGCGTTCCGGCCGATGAAGAGATCGGCATTTTTCGGCCGGATCGCGGCCTTCGGAAAACCCTCCGGCACGGTGGGCCGAGGCGCGAAGTCGGGCGGCAGGGGGATCTCGGCGTGCCGGTAGGCTTCGTGAAATCGGCGCGGTGCGGTCGGCGGGCTGTGGGGCTGGACAAAGCCGCAGGCAAGGAAGAAGGGCCTGGTGCGGTTCGCGCGCAGGAATGCGATGGCGCGGTCCGCGATGGCATTCTCCGGGTGGCCGTCGCCGTTGCCCTCCAGGATGATCCGGCGGTCGCTCTTGCGATCCTTGGCGAGCGCTTCGTCGCCGGGCAGGGGCCAGGGCGTTTGTGCGGGGCGCTTTTCCACTTTCAGCCCCGCCATCGCGCTCCCGCTCCAGGAAGCGGGGTCATCGATCCCGCCATGGAAGATTTTCCCCGTTCTCGCGGAAACATAGCCGTGACGTTTGAACCATTGTGGCAGGGTGAACCAGCCGGGGTGGGTCTTGCGGAATTCGTCCCGGTTGCCGAGCACGCCGGTGCTTTGGGGGTGGCGTCCCGTGAGCATCGATACCCGCGAGGGATTGCAGAGCGGGAACTGGCAGTAGGCCCTCTCGAAGAGCAGGCCTTGCGCCGCCAGTTTGTCGAGATTGGGTGTCCGGGCGAGAGGGTTACCCTGGCAGCCGAGCGCCGCCTTCATGTCGTCCGAGATGATCAGCAGCACGTTGGGCCTCGCCTCCTCCGCGCTCCGGGCGGCGGGCAGAAGCAGCAGGCAGCACAAGGCGGCGGATTTCATCCCGCCATGCTGCGGGGCCGCCGCCCGGCGTGGCAAGGCGGCGGGCATACCCCGTTCGGGGCGGCGGGGGAGAAATCAGCTCTCCATGGTAGCCGCGCTCACCACCGCGAGCGCGTGGTCGTCCGGCGTGCGGAAGCAGCGTTCCCGGCCGGAGCCGGGGGCGCGGACAATCCAGCAGGAGCCGCCGTTGTCACGGTTCACGAAGACCATCCCGCCGCGCTCGAGCACGTCGAT
>CBFGVD010000098.1:0-9401 GCA_965651965.1 uncultured Verrucomicrobiaceae bacterium
ACCCTGCCGGAAGACGTGACGGTGGTTTTCGACATGGACGCCTGGAGTTTCACCTAGCCCGGCAGCGTGAAACGGTCTCCCCGGGGAGGGCGAACCGGCTCGACAGCCCCGGCCGCCGCCCTAGTCTGGAGCGGTGATTTCCCGAACCGCTCCGGCGTGATTTCACCTAAAGTTCACGCCCGCTCCACGCTCCCTGCGCCTCCCTCCCGCTCCTTTCCGCCATGAACGTCCTGCTCGTAGAAGACGAACCCGCGATTGCCGACACGCTTGTCTATGCCTTGAAGACCGAGTGCTTCGAGGTAAAGCACGCCCTCACCGGCCAGGAAGCGCTCGACGCCTTCTCCGAGCAGCCTTTCGAGTTCGTGATCCTCGATATCGGCCTGCCGGACATGACGGGGCTCGATGTCTGCCGCAAGCTGCGGGAAGCTTCCACCGTGCCGGTGCTCTTCCTCACCGCGCGGGACGGGGAGGTGGACCGCATCCTGGGACTGGAACTCGGCGGGGACGACTACGTGACCAAGCCCTTCAGCCCGCGCGAGATCGTCGCCCGCATCCGCGCCATCCTGCGGCGCTCCGCCGCCGTACCCGCCGTGAACGGCACGCCGCAGCAGGCCCCGGCAGAGGGCCTGCACCACGTTGCCTCCGCCATGCGCATCCACTGCCACGGGGCGGAGATGGATCTCACCGCGCACGAGTACAAGCTCTTGCTCGTCTTCCTCAAAAACCCCCGCCGCGTCCTCACCCGCGACCAGCTCCTCGACCACGCCTGGGCGGATCCCGGCGCGGTCACGGACCGGACCATCGATGCCCACATCAAATCCATCCGCGCCAAGCTCCGTGCGGCCAAGCCGGGAGCCGAGGATTTCATCCAGACCCGGCGCGGGCTCGGCTACCTCTTCGTGCCCTGACCGCCGGGCCGGCCGGATTTCCGGGCGGGCGGGCGCAAGACCTTGAAAGCCTTGCCTTCGGCGGCCCGTGAAGTCTTCTGTCTCCGCCCATGCGCCTCACCCGCGTCACCCTGCTCTTCATCGCACTGATCATCGGCGCGGGGCTCTACCTGCTGCTGCGGCAGCAGCTCTCCGTGGTGGAACCGCAGACCTATCAGGCCACGGAGGAATCCATGGTGGATGCGGCCCAGCTTCTCGCCTCGATGGTCGCGGCGGATCTGAGGACGGGAGGCTTCGACGAGGAAAAATTCCGCGATGCCTTCGAGGGGGCTTCCCGCCGCAGGTTCAAGGCCCTGATCCACGGGCATCTGAAATCGCGGGTCGGGCTCGGGGCTTACCTTACCGACTCGAAGGGCATCGTGATTTTCGATTCCGCCGGCCGGCTGGAGGGACAGGACCTTTCGAAGGCCCGGGACGTCTTCCTGACGCTCCAGGGGAAGTACGGCGCGCGCAGCAGCCGGGTGGATGAAGAAAACCGGCACTCCTCGGTCCTGCACGTCGGGGCGCTTGTCGGCCCCCTGCAAGCGCCCTTCGGGGTGCTCACGGTTTACAAGCCGCAATCGGACGTCCTGCCCATCGTGGATGCGCGCCGGCGGGGCATCTACTGGGGCACCGGCTTGATCGGGGCGGGCATCCTCTTCCTCGTCGCCGCGGTCTTCATCTGGCAGTACCTCCCCGTCGGCCGGCTCACGGAATATGCGCGGGACATCGAGTCCGGAAAGCGCCCGCCGCTGCCGAAGCTCGGCGCCGGCAAGGAAGTGAACACGCTGGCCCGCGCGCTGGAATCCATGCGCGAGGCGCTGGAAGGCCGCCGCTACGCGGAGCGCTACGTGCAGACCCTGACCCACGAGATGAAAAGCCCCCTGGCCGCAATCCGGGGGGCCGCCGAGCTTCTGGACGAGGACATGCCGGAGGCGGACCGCCGCCGCTTCCTGGGAAATATCCGCGCGGAATCCGGCCGGGCCGAACGCCTGCTGAACCGCCTGCTGGAACTTTCCGCCCTGGAGGGCCGCAGCAGCCTGGACTCGACCGAAACCGTCGATTTCGAGCTGATCCTCGCCCGTGCGGTGGATCAGGCCCGCCCGCCCGCCGACCTGGCCTCCGTGAATCTGGAGGTATCCACCCCCGCCATGGCCCTGCTGGTCCGGGGGGATGCCTTCATCCTCCGCGCCGCCGTCACGAACCTCTTGGAAAACGCCATCGATTTCTCGCCCGCGGGCGGCACGGTGGACATCGTGCTCCGCGGGGAAGAGGGCCGGGCCATCGTCGAGATCGCGGACCGCGGGCCGGGGATACCGGAGTATGCGAAGCAAAAGGTCTTCGAGCGCTTCTACTCCCTGCGTCACCATTCCTCGGGCCGCAAGGGCACCGGCCTCGGCCTCACCCTGGTGAAGGAAGCCGCGGAACTCCACGGCGGTTCCGTGGCGCTGGAAGCCCGGGAGGGCGGCGGGACCCTGGCAAGGCTGGTGCTGCCCGTGGTGGCCTGAAACAGGGCTTCACGGAAAGACAGCCTGCTTTTCACGCCGGGTTCAACGCGGTTTCACCTGCCTCTACTTCCCTGGCGGCACGTGATCCGCCGCCTGCTGCAACCGACCGCCGCCCTGCTGGACAACCCCTCTCCGGCGAGGATCTCGGGCATCGCCGCGCTGACGGGGCTGGCCCTGGCCGCCTACGGCTTCTCCACGGACTGCTGGCGATCCCCGCAGATGGGATTCTACGTGGCGGTCAAGATGCCCCTGCTGGTGGCCTGCACCCTGGCTTGCAACGGGATGCTCAACGGCCTGCTGGGCCTGCTCCTAGGCGGGCTGGGTTTCCGGGAATCCCTCGCGGCGCTGCTGGCGGCGTTCGCTTCCGTCGCGCTCATCCTCGGTTCCCTCGCGCCGGTAACCTTCATGCTGGCCTTGAACGCGCCCGAACCGGATTCCCCGCAGGCCGAAACGGCCCATGCCGGCTATCTTCTCTTTCACGTCCTGTTGATCGCGCTGGCAGGCGTCGCGGGCACCGTGTCCCTGCATCGCATCTTGAAGCAGCGCTGCGCCTCGCCGGGAATCGCCTCCGCCACGATGCTGGCATGGCTGGCGGGGAACGGTTTCCTCGGCGCGCAGTTTTCCTGGATCTTCCGGCCTTTCTTCGGCTCCCCGGGGCTGGAAGTCGCCTTCCTGCGGGAAGATCCGATGCGCGGCAGTTTCTATGAGGCGGTATGGCTATCCCTGGGCCTCACGACCGGCGGGAACGCCCCGCTTGCGGTCCTTTCCCTCGCGCTCGCCGGCGCCGTCCTGGCCTATCCCGTCTGCCGCACCCTCTCGACCCGAATATCCGGAACATGAATACCGATACACCGCAAACTCCGCCCGCCCCTCCACCGCCGCCGCGTGCCGAGCCGCTCCTGCCGGAGAAGCCCGACATCCGCACCCTCTTCGAAGCCCTGCTCCGGGCCCCCCGGAGCCTCGTCCATCGTCTCGGACAGCCCGGCCACGGCGCGGCAGGCCCCTTCCTGCTCATCGCGGCCGTCTCGATGCTCGTCTTCGGCCTCGTGCTCGGCAGCTTCGCCATGAACGAGCAATTGTGGGCCGCCCCGCTGAAGATCACCGCGGGGGTCCTCGTCGCCGCCGTGATTTGTTTCCCCAGCCTCTACATCTTCTCCTGCCTGGCCGGCTCGCAGGCCACCGCTTCCCAACTCGCCGCCACCCTGGCGGGCATGCTTGCTCTGGCAGGGTTGCTTCTGCTCGGCTGCGCCCCGGCCGTCTGGATCTTCACCCAGGCCACGGATGCCTACGGCTTCATGGGCTTCATCGCCCTCGCGGCGTGGCTGATCGCCCTGCTTTTCGGCTTCCGTTTCCTGCGCATGGCGGTGAGCGCCACCGGGGCGGCCTCCGGGATACCGCTCTTCATCTGGAGCTGCATTTTCCTGCTGGTAACGCTCCAGATGAGCACTTCCCTGCGGCCCATCCTCGGGCGTTCCGACCGCCTCCTCACGGGCGAGAAGATCTTCTTCCTCCAGCACTGGGTGAAATCCGCCGGACAATCCCTCCCCAAATCCACCCCGGAATCCGCCGCCGACCGCCCATGAAACCCCGGCCCCCCAAAGAGAAACGGGCACCCCGGCCGGCCCGTTCCGCACGGGAACCCCGCAAGCCGGAGCCGCTTGCCCGGGCGACCCGCGACCCCCTGTTCGAAGCCTTGAGAATGGAACTCGGCTTGTAGGAATGCGACATGCCAGCCGGGCTCATGCCGTGATTCCTGCTGGCCTTCGCCCCCCGGTTTCTGCTTGGAAAAAGCCCATGTTCCTCGGCCTCGATTCTTCCACGCAATCCCTCTCCGCGCTCGTGATCGATCCTGCAAGCGGGACGATCCTGCGGGAGGTCTCGGTGAATTTCGGCGCGGCCCTCCCGGCCTATCGCTCCCCCAGCGGCTTCCTGCCGGGCGGGAAGGACGGCGAGGTTCACGCCGACCCGCGGATGTGGATGGAGGCGCTGGACCTCGTTTTCGCGAAACTCGCGGAAGACTTCGACCTCGGGCGGATCCAGGCCGTCGCCTGCTCGGGCCAGCAGCACGGCTCCGTGTATTTCGACGACACTTTGGAACAGCGGCTCGGCTCCCTCCACGCTGCAGTCTCCCTGATGTCCCACATTTCCCCGGCGCTGACCCGCGCGACCTCCCCGATCTGGATGGACACCTCCACCGGCGCGGAGTGCGCGGAGATCGCGGCCGCGGCGGGCGGAAATGCGGAAGTCTGCCGCCGCTCCGGCTCGATCCCCATCGAGCGCTTCACCGGCCCGCAGATCCGCCGCTTTTACAAGCAGGACCCGGAAGCCTACCGGCGCACCGCCGCGATCCATCTGGTCAGTTCCTTCGTCGGCTCCCTCCTGGCCGGAAAATCCATCGCCATCGATCACGGCGACGGCGCGGGCATGAACCTTCTCAACCTCCAAACACTGGACTGGGACGATGGCCTGCTGGACGCCACCGCCCCCGGCCTGCGCGCCAAGCTGCCGCCCGCCGCCGCTTCCGCGACCGTCGCCGGCACCGTCTCGCGCTACTTCGTGGAAAAATACGGGCTCTCGCCGGACTGCCGGGTGGTGCTTTCCACCGGGGACAATCCTTCTTCCCTGGTGGGCATGGGCGCGACCACCCCGGGCACCATCGTCATCTCCCTGGGCACCTCGGACACCTTCTTCGCCGCCATGGAAAAGCCCGTGACCGATCCGCAGGGCTTCGGCCACGTGTTCGGAAATCCTGCGGGCGGCTTCATGTCCCTGATCTGCTTCCGCAACGGCTCCCTGGCCCGCGAGGCCCTGCGCGATGCCCTCGGCGCGGATTGGGCCGCTTTCGATGCAGCGGGGCTCTCGCAAACCCCGGCCGGAAACGAGGGCAAGGCGATGCTTCCCTTCTACGGCCCGGAGATCACCCCGCGCCGCGACTTCACCGGCCCCGTCCGCAACTTCCCCGAAAGCGACCCGGCACCGGTGCAGATCCGCGCCCTGCTGGAGGGCCAGTTCCTGAACATGCGCCTGCACAGCCAGTGGATCGGCGAGAAAGCGGATCTGATCCGCCTCACCGGCGGGGCCTCGCAGAACAATGGCATCGCCCAACTGGTGGCGGACATTTTCCAGGCACCCGTGGAACGCTTCGCGGTGGCAAACGGTGCCGCCCTCGGCGCGGCGATCCGGGCCGCCCATGCCAGCGGGCATGATCTCGGCGGTCTCCAGGCGGCGTTCTGCAAGCCCGCCCCCGGATCACGGCTGGAACCCTCCGCCCCGCCCGCCGCCTACGAAAAGGCGATGGCTGCCTACAAGTCCCTGCTTTCCGCATAGACGCCGGGCCCTTCCCCGCGAAGCCGCGGCGGATGCCTCCGCGGCCCGCGGCCAAGGGCTTGCCGCCGGGCGGGACGGCACCGCTCCCGGCCAGGAACCCGGCGGCCCGAGGGCGGGAGGCAAAAGCTCCGCGCGCCACAGGGAGGGGAAAAACCAAGGTCCCCTGTCCGATGCCCTCCGGGACATCGTGGAATCCTGGAAAGACCAGAACGTCACGATGCAGGACGGCGGCGAGATGGAGCTCCTGCTTTTCGACCTCGCGAAGTTCAGCCACATCATGAGCTCCCTGGAAAAGACCACGGAGGCGGACATCGCCGAACTGAAGGAAATGGTGAAGGCCGACGAGCACCCGCAAGACGATGCCGAGATCCTGGAAGCGCTCGTGACCCTGCCGCTGCTCGGCCGGGACATCCAGCTCCGCGGCGGCCGCGCTCTGGATGCGGAAATCGACCGGGCCTTGGAAGACCCCCTGGACACGGAAGTGGAGGAGATGCTTCCCATCATGCTCTATAGCCTGGCGCTCCAGAACCCCGCCGAGGCGGAGGCATGGCTCGAAAGCTATTCCAATCGCGAGGACGTGGAGGACCTCCTGATCGACCGGGAAGAACTGCAGGCGGCCATCGAGAAGGCCGGCCAGGCTAAGGCCTCGCGATAGCCTCCAGCACCTTCACCGCCTGCCAAGCGGCGCGCACGTCGTGTACGCGCACCATCGCGGCCCCGCGCCGCATCGCGGCAGAAATGCAGGCAAGCGTGCCCGCATCGCGATCCCGGGGATCGGCGATGCCGAGCACCTCGCCGATCACCGTTTTCCGGCTCACCGGCACCAGCAGCGGGAGCCGGAAGCGTGCAAGCCGCTCCAGGTCCCTGAGCACGGCCAGGTTGTCGTCCCGCTGTTTGGCGAAATCCAGGCCCGGATCCAGAATGATCGACTCGCGCGGCAAGCCCGCCGCCCGGGCGAGGGATATCTTATCCTCGAAGAAGGTCTCCAGCGCCGCCATCACATCGTCCCATTGCTGGTGGAAATGCGGCACCTTCGGCTCGCCAACGGAGTGCATGAGCAGCAGCGATGCCCCGGCGGCGGCGCAAAGCCGGGCGTTCCGGTCGTCCGGCAGTCCGCCTATGTCGTTCACCAGTTCCACTCCCATGGGGAGGACCGCCTCCACCGTTTCCGGGCGCCAGGTATTGGCGGAGAGCACCGGCGGCCAGATCTGCCCGGGATCCTTCGGCGCGATTCCGTCCAAGGTTTCCGGCCAGAGTTCCAGAAAACCGCGGAAGCGGCGGATTTCCTCCTCCACCGGGATGGCGGCGCGGTTGGTGCGGGCGCTTTCGGCCCCCACGTCGATGATATCCGCCCCCTCCGCCGCCTGACGCGCGGCCAGGGCCAGGGCGGCATCGGTTTCGAGCGTCCCGTCTCCGGAAAAGGAGTCGTCGTTCACGTTTACGATCCCCATCAGTAGGGGGCGGCGGGGCAGGGTGATCTCCCGGGTCGGCAGCTTCCAAATCACCCCCGGATTTCAAACCGGAAAACCCGCGCCTGAAACGGAAAACTCCGGATTCGTCCACACCGGAAGCGCCCCGCGCCTCGAAAAACCTGCGTGGATGACATGTTGTATCACGCTTGCCGGGGGAAACATACACGGCTAGACCAGATTCGTCATAGCTACTCGCGGGCTGGCGAACTACATTCGGGGCCGAGCCATGAGCGTCACTTTTGGAGCCAGCACCTGGTTGTGGACTTCGCCCTTTTCTTCCGATCAGGGCGATCTCCTGCGCGGCATTTCCCGCCTCGGATTCGATGCCGTCGAACTGCCGATCGAAGATCCGGATCTGGTGGATCCGCAAAAAATCCTCCCGGTCCTGGAAGAAACGGGTCTGACGCCCTACCTCTGCGGAGCCTTCGGCCCCGGGCGGGATCTTACCCATCCGGACCCTGCGGTGCGCGCGAACACGCGGGCCTATCTGTCCCGGCTGATGGATCTTGCCGAGGCGCTCGGCACCCCCTTCATCGCGGGGCCGATGTACGCGCAGGTGGGCAAGGCCCGCCAGCTCCCGCCGGAAGAGCGCCAGCGCGAATGGGATCTGGCCGCCGCCGAACTGCGCACCGTGGCCGCCGAAGCCGGAAACCGCGGATTGAAATTGGCGATCGAGGCGATCAACCGCTTCGAAAGCGACCTGGTGAACACCACCGCCGATACGATCCGGCTGGTAAAGGCCATCGACCACCCGGCGGCCAAGGCGATGATCGACACCTTCCACATGACCATCGAGGAAGCGGATCTCGGCGCGGCCATCCGCCACGCCGGGAAGGACCTCATCCACGTGCAGGTGAGCGAGAACCACCGCGGCGTGACAGGCACCGGCCTGACCCCGTGGCAGGATTTCCGGGAGGCGCTCCAGGACATCGGGTATTCCGGTGCCGTGGTGATCGAATCCTTCACGCCGGACAACCGGGACCTCGCCGGCGCGGTCTGCATCTGGAACCGCTTCACCCCCACGCAGGATGAATTCGCCGCGCGCGGCCTGGCTTTCCTCCGCGACCTCTTCGACCAGCCCGCCGCCGCCGCCCGGACTCCCGCGCTGGCCGCCGCCCGCTGAGCGTTCCTTCTCGCCCCGGCATGCAAGATCATGCTAGGACCATCGCTTTCCAACCCATGAGTGACATCAACATCGCCATCGTCGGCCTCGGTTTCGGCGCCGAATTCATCCCTATCTACCAGCGACTGAAGGGCGTGAACATGCACGCCATCTGCCAGCGCACGCAGTCCAAGCTGGACGAGGTGGGCGACAAGTTCGGCATCGCAAAACGCTACACCTCCTACGACGAGCTGCTGGAGGACCCCGAGGTGCACGCGGTGCACATCAACTCCCCGATCCCGGACCATGCCGAACAGTCCATCAAGGCGCTGAAAGCGGGCAAACACGTGGCCTGCACCGTGCCGATGGCGACCAGCGTGGAGGACTGCAAGAAGATCGTCGATCTGGTGAAGGAAACCGGGCTGAAGTACATGATGATGGAAACCGTGGTCTATGCCCGCGAGTTCCTCTTCATGAAGGAGCTCTACGAGAAGGGCGAGCTCGGCAAGGTCCAGTTCCTCCGCGCCACGCACCAGCAGGACATGGATGGATGGCCCGGCTACTGGCCCGGCCTGCCGCCGATGTACTACGCCACGCACTGCGTGGGCCCGATCCTGGGCCTGATGGGCAGCCAGGCGGAATACGTCTCCTGCTTCGGCTCCGGCACCATCCGCGAGGAGATGCACAAGTGCTATGGCTCCCCCTTCGCGATCGAGACCTGCCACATCAAGTTCAAGGACAGCGATCTCTCCGCCCAGGTCGTCCGCTCGCTCTTCGACGTGGCGCGCCAGTACCGCGAATCCTTCGAGGTTTACGGCTCGAAGAAATCCGTCGAGTGGCCGCTGATCGAGCACGACCCGCTGGTGATCCACACCGCGAAGAAACCCGAGCCGGAGATCCCGGAAGAAGTGGAGTGCCCGGACTTCGCGCACTACCTGCCGGAGGAAATCCAGCTCTTCACCAAGGGCGGCGTGTACGGCGGGGAGAGCGGCGAGGAACACCTCTCCTTCACCCAGGGCGCGGGCCACGGCGGCAGCCACCCGCACCTCGTCCACCAGTTCGTGAA
>CBFGVD010000099.1:0-9339 GCA_965651965.1 uncultured Verrucomicrobiaceae bacterium
CGCGGAGAGATGCTTCACCGTCAGGGCGCGGACTTTCGCATCGAGCCCGATGTGAATGACCTCGGCGGGAGCGGCGGCTGGCTTTTTCTTGGCTGTTTTTTTCATATGGCAGTCTCCTCTATTAGCAAACGCCGAACCGGCGTGACGAGACGAAGCACAAGCCTTTCCTGTCCAAGGGCATCGACCGCTTGAGGGGGTTCACCCGGGATCGCCCGCGCGAGGCGATTTGCACGACGGCGGCGGCCGCTCCTTGCGGGCACCGCCCGGCGGGTCCAAGCTCCGCCATGGGCGATTCCCTTGCATCGGTTGCCGCGGCCTCCGGCGTGCTGCGCACTCTTTCTTTCACGGAGCGTGCCGCGGGATTGCGGCGTGCCGCGGCGATGTTGGAAGAAGCCGCGAGGGACTTCGCCCGCCTGATGGCGCGCGAGATGGGCAAGCCGGTGGCGCAAGGCCGCGCGGAGGTGGAAAAATGCGCGAAGGCCTGCCGCTACTATGCCGACCATGGCGAAGCCATGCTGGCACCCGTGGAGAAGGAGGGAGCAACCGTGTGCCACGAACCGCTCGGCACGGTGCTCGCGATCATGCCGTGGAATTTTCCCTTCTGGCAGTTCTTCCGCTTCGCGGCCCCGGCGCTCATGGCGGGGAATACGATCCTGCTGAAGCATGCCTCGAACGTGCCCGGCTGTGCGGAGGCCATGGCGTCCCTGGTATCGCGGGCCTTCGGCGGCATGGATTTCGCGGCGGCGGTTTTCGTTTCCGGCGCGGAGGTGGAATCCCTGATCGCCGATCCGCGGGTCCGGGCGGTGACCTTCACCGGCAGCACGCGGGCCGGGCGCAAGGTGGCCGCCGCGGCGGGGAAGCACCTCAAGAAGACAGTCCTCGAGCTCGGCGGCAGCGATCCTTACCTGGTGCTGGAAGACGCGGATCTGGAAGCCGCGGCGAAAACCTGCGCCGCCGCGCGCATGGTCAACGGCGGCCAGAGCTGCATCGCAGGCAAGCGCTTCCTCGTATCCGCCGCCGTGCACGATGAATTCCTCCCGCTGCTCCGGGAGGAACTGGCCCGCTACGTGCCGGGCGAACCCCTGGA
Organism: uncultured Verrucomicrobiaceae bacterium; assembly: GCA_965651965.1. Taxonomy (GTDB): domain Bacteria; phylum Verrucomicrobiota; class Verrucomicrobiia; order Verrucomicrobiales; family Akkermansiaceae; genus Haloferula. The sequence goes on from CBFGVD010000099.1 coordinate 1,088, forward strand.
TGAGGCCACCCTGCTGGGCCCGCTGGCGCGGGAGGACCTGCGGGAGGAAATCCACGGCCAGGTGCGGGATAGCATCGCCGCCGGGGCGGAACTGCTGCTGGGCGGTGAAATGCCCGCCGAACCCTCCTTGCGGGAAAGGCCCTTTTACCCCGCCACGCTGCTTGCCGCGGTGCATCCCGGCATGCGGGTATTCGACGAGGAGACCTTCGGGCCCGTGGCCGCGGTGACGCGGACGGCAAACCTGCAGGAAGCCGTCGCACTGGCGAACCGCACGCCCTTCGGCCTCGGCGCCGCGATTTTCAGCAGGGACGATACCCGCGCCCGCGCCGCCGCCCGCGCGCTGGAGACCGGCACGGTGGCGATCAATGCCCAGGTGGTTTCCGATCCGCGGTTCCCTTTCGGCGGGGTGAAGGACAGCGGCTGGGGCAGGGAGCTCGGCGAGCAGGGCATCCGGGAATTCGTGAACGTGAAGACGCTGCGCTGAGCACCGCCCGCACGGAAAAATGTTTCTTGCCAGGGCGGGAAAAGCCGCCAGTCTCCGCGCCCCCCGCCGTCGCGGGGTGTGCGATCCACGGAGGCGTTCGGGTATGGCTTCCAGGATCATCCGTCCTTGAACCGCCTGTAATTATGGAAACTCCGCCTTTCTCCGAGCTCGGCCTGCCGCCGGAACTTTTGTCCGCCGTTGAATCGCTCGGCTTCGAGCGCCCCTCGCCGATCCAGGCGAAGGCCATCCCCGTCGCCCTCACGGGCCGGGACATCCTGGGCCTCTCCCACACCGGCTCCGGCAAGACCGCGGCCTTCACCCTGCCGCTGCTGGCGCGCCTGGATTTCAAGAAACGCCTGCCGCAGGCGCTGATCCTGTGCCCTACCCGCGAGCTCGCGGTGCAGGTCTGCGAGGAGGTGCACCGCCTGGGCTCGAAGCTCGGGCAGCTCCGCGCGGTGCCGGTCTATGGCGGCGCGCCGATGGACCGCCAGCTCCGCGCCCTGCGGGATGGCGTGCAGGTGGTGGTGGGCACGCCGGGCCGGGTCATGGATCACCTGCGCCGCGGCTCCTTCGATACCAGCGGGATCACCACGATCGTCCTGGACGAGGCGGACCGCATGCTGGACCTCGGCTTCCGCGAGGAGATGGAAGAACTGCTCGCCGCGCTGCCGAAGGAGCGCCAGTCGATGTTCTTCTCCGCGACGATGAGCAAGGGCGTGGCCCATCTTATCGGCAAGTTCGGGAACAACCCGGAAACGATCCAGATCGAGCAGAAGGCCAAGACCGTCTCGACGATCGATCAATCCTACTTCGAGGTGCGCGAGCGCTCGAAGGTGGAGGTGCTCTCCCGCCTGCTGGACATGGAGCAGGCCCGCCTCGCGATCATTTTCTGCAATACCAAGCGCTCCGTGGACGAGTGCACGGAGTCGCTGCTGGCCCGCGGCTACACCGTGGACCGCCTGCACGGGGACATCACCCAGCAGATGCGCGAGCGCGTCTTGCGCCGCTTCCGCGAGGGGACCATCGAGCTTCTCGTCGACACCGACGTCTCCGCCCGCGGGCTCGACGTGGAGAATATCGACGTGGTCTTCAACTACGACCTGCCGCAGGATCCGGAGGACTACGTCCACCGCATCGGCCGCACCGGCCGTGCCGGGCGCAGCGGGCGCGCGGTGAGCTTCGTCTTCGGCCGGGAGATCCATCGCCTGGAAATGATCGAGCGCTACACGCGCCAGGTCATCCGCCGGGAAAAGGTGCCCTCCCAGGAGCAGGTGGAAGGCCGCCTGGCCGACCTCGCCTTCGAGGAACTCAAGGAGCGCCTGGAGAAGGGCGAATTCCAATCCCACGAGAGCCAGGTGGACCGCCTGCTGGAGCAAGGCTACACGCCCACGGATATCGCCAGCGTGCTCTTCACCCTGCTGCGCGAGTCGCGCGGCCGGGAATTCGGCGAGATCATCGAGGACCGGGAAGACCCGCGCGACCGCAACCGCCGCGAAAGACGCGAGCCGCGCGGCGAATTCCGCGAACGCGGTCCGCGCGAGGAGCGGGAGCGCCCGCGCCGGGATGGCCCGCACGACAATGCGGAGATGGTGCCGCTCTTTTTCTCGCTGGGGAAATTCCACGGCGTGAAGGTCGGCGAAATCATCGGCATGCTTTACGGCGAAGCCGGGCTGCCGGACGGTGCCGTGGGCCACGTGAAGCTCTTCGCGAAGCACAGCCGCATCGACGTGCGGGCGGATTGCGCGGAACGGCTGATCCAGATTTCCAAAGGCGCGAATCTCCGCGGACGGAACTTCATCCTCGATTATGACCGGGGACCGCGCGGCGCGTGAGCCCGGCTCACCGTGAAACGAGGCGAAGGCGTTTACCCGGGGGTGTGCTTCTTGCCTGCCCGGGCCGTCTCCCGGATGACGCGAGCCTTACAGACCGGGTGGAGGAGCGGCGACCCTGCCGGTTCGCCCGGCCTGCCGCCAGCGTAACATGCCACCGCCGCTGATAAAGCGATCGAGGCAGGCGAACGTACCCTATACCCCGATACGCTTATCTTCAATGTAACCGGTTCCTGGCTTGCGGGTCTCACATCCCGGCTTCCGCCTTTTGCTGCAAGGGCATTTTTTCCTCTTCGTCCGAAAACCACGTGTAGAAGCCTTCGGTCAGCTCCAGCTTCAGCCATTCGCCCAGCATGCCGAAAAGGCGGAGCATGTCCTTCCGCTCCAAGGTGAAACCGGGGATCAGGCAGCGCATGCCCTTGTTCGTGCGACCGAGCAGGCCGTGCTTGCGGCGGCGTTTCGCGATGGCGGCGAAGCGGCGGTTGTAGCAGCTCATCAGCGCGGAGAAGATCCTGCCGCTCGGCGGCGAATAGGGAGGCATTGTGAGCGCCTCCATGCCGTCCTGGAAGGGCGGCACGACCACGCCCCAGTAGTAGAGGCTCAGGTCGAGCCGGAAGGCCAGGCTCATGAGGTCGAATTCCCCCATGTAGTGGTACTTGTCCTTGTATACGGAATTGAACCAGCGCCTGTGGCAGACCGAGAAGTCGCGGTTGTGCTTCGCGAGCACGGCGGGTGTCATTTCGCCGCGGCGTTGTTGCGTGATCAGGTTCGCGGCGCTCGTGGCGGTGAAGGAAATCCAATCCATGCCCGGGCTATAGAAAGGGTCCATGAAGGCGGCGGCATCCCCGACCAGTACGAAGCCGTCTCCCGAGAAAACGGTGCTGTAGTAGGCGAGGTTCCGCCGCCAGTGGATGTCCTCTTCGTCGTAGGTCGCGTCTTCCAGGATTTCGCGGGCCACGGGGTGCTTCAGCAGGAATTCCTTGAGCCGGTCCGCGACCTTGCCGCCCTCCGGCCAATCGACGATGCGCTGGTCGAAGACCACGCCCACGCTGGTATCCCCGCCCTTCAAGGGGATCCACCAGCTCCACCAGCCGTCGCCGATGATGTGGTTCGTGGCGGTGCCGCGGATGCCGTGTATCACGTTCGCCCACCCGGGATATTTTTGCGCCAGCTCCAAGCCGTCCCAATCCTTCAGGCCCCGCCAGCGGGACCAGGCGGCGGCCGTGGGGTGCTCGTCGTTGCGCTTCCACCAGCCGTTCCTGCGGGCGAGCAGGGCGGCCACCCCGGAGGCATCCACCACCCAGCGGGCTTTCACGGTGTGGACGGTTCCGCCGTGCTTGAACTCCACGGTCTGGAGACCGCCGGAAGCGAGTTCCACGTTCCTGATCGTGGCCGGGCGCAGGATCCGCGCCCCGGCCAGGCCCGCGCGGCGCAGCACTTCCTCGTCGAAGGTCGAGCGGTCGAGCTGGTATGAGGGAAGCCGTACTTGATATTTGGCACCCAGTTCGCTGGCCTGGTCTAGCGATTCCACCTGTTCGTTCTTGAACCAGAAGCGCAGTCCCTGCTTCGCGATGTGGTTCTCGTTCAGATAGCGCGTCAGGCCGAGCACGCGGCCCATGAAAAAAGCGCTCACCTCCACGGTGGCCTCCCCCACGCGGCGGGAGAGCTTTTCCGTCCGCTCCAGGATGAGCAGGCGCAGGCCGGGATTCTGCCGCATCAGCAGGGTCGCGGTGGCGGCTCCGGAAAGGGCGCCGCCGAGGACGACGACATCGTACTCCGGGGCGATCGCTTGGGATTCGGAAGTCATGGGGCGGGACGGTCAGGCTTTGTGCGAGGCAGGATCGGAGAAATCGATGCGCGGGACGAGTCCGAAGCGCTTCTGGATGGCGCACACCGTGTAAAAGAGCCAGACCTGCAGGCGCAGCCTCCAGCCCAGGTGCGTGTTGCCAGCGACCAGGTTGTTCACCGCCCGTTCCATGCCTTTCGGCGGTTCCTTGTCCATGAAAACCTCGAAGGAGCTGTTGTCGTAGAACATCTTGATCATGTTCAGGAAAACCTCGCACATCTTGCCGACCTGCTTCGTGTAGCGTGCCTGTGCTTTTACGGAGAGCGGCGTTCCCGCGGAGTCCGCGGCGATGAGTTCCTTCGCGGCGGCGTGGCCGGAGCGGATCGCGAGCATCACGCCGGAGGAAAAGATCGGATCGATGAATCCCGCGGCGTCCCCGATGAGGAACCAGCGCGGGCCGGCATTCCGCAGGTGGCGGTAGGTATAGTCCCCGGCGAAGGAATAATCGCTCGCCCGTTCCGCGTTTGCCATGCGGCGCTTGAGCTCGCTGGAACCCGCCACGACGTGTTCGAAGCATTCGCCCGGCGTCATCCCGGTGGATTTGAAGTGTTCAAGCGTCTGGACCAGGCCGATGGAGGTTTTTTCCGCATCCAGAGGGATCATCCAGAACCAGCCGAAGGGAAGGCGCACGATGGTGATGTGGCCTTGGTCGGGGGCCTCGTTGCGCAGCACGCCGCGGAAGTGGGCGAACGTGGCGAACTTCTTCGGCAGGCCCAGGTCTGTCTTTTCCAGCCGCAACTGCTTGCCGAGGAAAGCATCGCGCCCGCTGGCATCCAGAATCCAGCGGCCGCGGATCTCGTGAACCGCGCCGTCCTTCTCGCATGTCACCATCACGCCTGCTTCCGAGATTTCCGCGGATTTCACCTTTGCCTTTTGCCATACCTCGCAGCCGAGGGAGGCGGCATGCTCCAGCAGCAGGTTGTCGAATTTCGCGCGCTCCACCTGGAAGGTCTGCGCGTAGGCGGGTTTCAGGTAGCGGCCGAAAAGGATCTTGATGGCCGCCTTGGAATTCCCGAGCACGAATTCCGCGCCGAGTTTTTCCATGAAGCCGGCGCTTTCCATCTTATCCCACGCTCCGATCTCCTTCAGCACGTCGTTGCCGTAGGGGATCAACGATTCCCCCACATGGAAGCGGGGGAAGCTTTCGCGCTCGAGGATCAGGACTTTCTTTCCGGCTTGGGCCAAGGCGCTCCCCGCGGTGCTTCCGCCGGGTCCGCCGCCGATGATGATGGCATCGTAAATCATGGGAGGGTGACCGGCGGAGATTCGGCGGACATCCGGTCGAATCCAAGGACATTCATGACGGATACACCGAAAGCGGCAGGCGGAAACCCCGGGCAGGGCTTCATTTTCGGCACGATGTGCGCGCGTTTGTGTGGGATTCCGGCACGGATGCCGAAACGTCATAGTGAAGCGCCCGCTTGCCGCGGAACATGAAGCCCTCCACGGAATGAAAACGCTTTGCTTTCCCCTCGGTGCCGCGATGTGCGCGGGCGTGCTTTTCGCGGCCGGCGCGAAGGACGAGGCAGCCCGCCGTACCTGGGTCTCGAACGACGGCCGGCCCATCGAGGGTGCTTACCTCCGCTCGAATACGGACAGCGTGGTGATCCGCCGGGCGGACGGGAAGGAACTCACCATCCCGCTGAAGTTCCTGAGCGCCGCGGACCGGGAATTCGTCGCCGGGAAGCAAGCCGCCGCGGCCCCGGAAGAAAAGGTCCGGAAGTATCTGAAATACCAGCTCTCCGGCGGCTCGGAAAAATGGCCGGAGGACCGCAGGAAGCGCATCACGGAGGCGATGGACGCCGCCGTGGCCCTTTACAACAAGACCGGGGTTTTCAAGAAGACGGTGACCGCGAACAACAGCCCCGGCACGCCGACGGCGGATGCAAATTACGAAGGCTGGATCAACTTCGGCGGCAGCATCAATGCCCGCGTGGCCCTGCACGAGATCGGCCACACGCTCGGAGTGGGCACGCACCCGGAATGGCAGGCGAACGTGAAGGAGGGCAAATGGACCGGAAAGCATGCGCTGGCCCAGCTCCGGGAATTCGACGGCGAAAATGCGGTGCTGCACGCGGACCGCATGCACTTCTGGCCCTACGGGTTGAATTTCGACCATGAATCCAGCAAGGAGAACGACATCCGCCACGTGAAGATGGTGGCCGCGCTGCGGAAGGACATGGGCATCGATTGAGCGCCCGCTTGCCAGACGCTGCTCATCCGCTTGACTGCGGGGCATGGCGGACTCGCGCGGCTACCTTTTCGCATTGCTCAGGCTCATCGCGGCTCCGGTGCTGCTGCTTTTCTGCCCTGCGTGCGGATCGCTGCAGGCGAATGCGGACCGCTCGACGGAGCGCCTGCCCCAGGCCAACGATTCGGTGACGGGCACGGGCCAGCTCGCGGTCAGCGCCTTCCGTGCCACGGCCTTGGCCGCCGTGCGGCAGCCTGCGACCACCGTCCGCACCGGGATCGCGGTGCTCTGGCACCGCCCGCAGGAGGTGGTCACGGGCAATCTGCCGGTGGAGGAGCTCGTGCCGCTGCCGCTGCCCGCCGAGATCCCCGGCACGGAGGACTTCGAGGCCCTGCTTGACCGGGAGGGGCTGCCGCGCCGGGACTCCGGCAGCGTTTCTTGGCTGGTGGACGGCCCCGGCTTCTTTCCGGAGCTCGACCGCCAGATCGAGCGCGCGCGCCATTCCATCGACCTGCAATTTTTCATCTACGACAACGACGACGTGGCGGTCCGTTACTCGGACAAGTTGAAGGCGCGGGCGGAGGAGGTGCCCGTGCGGGTGCTTTTCGACGACCTGGGCAGTACCTTCGCCCACACCGCGGCACCGGAGACGCCGGGGCCGCGCGGCTTCGTGCCGCCCGCGGACATCGCGCGCTACCTGAAGGAGGGGTCGGAAGTCCGGGTGCGGCGTTCCTTGAATCCCTGGCTGGTCTGCGATCATACCAAGCTGCTGGTCTTCGACCGGAACACCGCGATCCTGGGCGGGATGAACATGGGCCGGGAGTATTTCTCCGAGTGGCACGACCTGATGGTGAAGGTGGAGGGCCCGGTGGTCGCCCGGCTGGCGCGGGAATTCAACCGCGCCTGGCGGAAAGCCGGGCCGCTGGGGGACTTCGCGTTCTTTTCTTCCCCCCGGGCGATCCGCGTCCCGGGCTCCGGTCCGGCGGATATCTCCCTGCGCCTGCTGCGCACGGACCCGGCGAAAGGCCAGACCCACGTGCTGGACTCCACCCTGCTCGCGATCCGCGCCGCGCGGAAGCGGGTCTGGATCGAGAATCCCTATTTCGCCCATGACGAGACGGCCCGCGCGCTGGAAGCCGCCGCCCGGCGCGGGGTGGACGTGCGGGTGATCCTGCCCGCGCGCGGGGACTCCACGATCATGGATGCGGGGAATCTCGGCACCGCGCGGGGACTTATCGCCGCAGGCGCGAAGGTGTACCGCTACCCGCGCATGACCCACATGAAGGTGGTGATCTGCGACGGCTGGGCGCACGTGGGCTCCGCCAATCTCGATACCCTGAGCCTGCGCATCAACCGCGAGCTGAATCTCGCGTTTTCCGATCCCGGGGCGATCCGGGAGCTGGAGCGGAAGGTCTTCCTGCCGGATTTCCGGGCCTCCCGGCTGATCCGCCTGGAAGAGACCGCCACCCCGGTGGCCCCGCTCGCGGAGACCATCGCCGACCAACTTTAAGACCCCGCCGCCATGCGCCGCTTCCATCACGATCCGGTCCGGAATCTCCTCTACGCCCAGGGGCCGCTGCTGATTCTCATCACGGCGATCTTCGGCATTTTCATCCTCCAGATGCTCAAGGGCCCGGAGTGGTATTTTTCCTTCATGGTGGTTCCCCCCGCAGTGGTGGAAAGTTGGGAAAACCTGCGGGCGGGGAACTTCAGTCTCGCGGAGGCGCGGGCGTTTTTCACCCTGATCAGCCATGCCTTCCTCCACGGCGGCGCGGAGCACGTGGTGTACAACATGCTCTTCCTGTGGATATTCGCGGCCTTGATCGCGGAGCTGCTGGGGCACGGCTGGATGCTCGCGATCTTCGTTTTCACCGCGATCACCGGGGGGATAGTGCATGTCGC
>CBFGVD010000100.1:0-9327 GCA_965651965.1 uncultured Verrucomicrobiaceae bacterium
GGCCGTGGCCGCCGCCTATTTGGACGGACGCACGGCGGAGGCCAAAAAGGAGGCGCGGGCGGCGATCGCTCACCTGGAGAGCTCGGGGGTGGAGCCGACGGTCCGCGATGCGCTGGCGGCAAGCTTGGAGAAAGTACGGGATTTCCGCCCCGTGCAGCGGCGGGCTGACGAGGAATCCCCCACCGGCCCGAACCTGATGCTCGCCTTGGTCCACGGGCTGAAAAATTGGGAACAGGGGCTGCCGGACCTGGCGAAGCCGCATTTCGAAGCCGTCATGGCGGTTGAAGCCAAGGGGGCGAATACCTGGGTGGAACCCTACCAGGAAATCATCTCAGGCTACCTGGCGGATCACGCCGCATTGCGTGCCGCCGATCCCGCCGCGCTGCCGGATACCGCGGCGGCCTGCCGCGCCCTGGCGGACGAATTGCAGGGCATCTACTCCAGCCTGAATACCAAGGGCCGGGCCCGCTACAATGTCCGTGCGCTCCAGCTCGATCTGGAGAAGCGGGCCCGCATGCTGGAAAACGCCGCCCCGCCCATGGCCGCGGCGGATGCAGGGCAAGCCCCGCCCGCTCCGCCCGCGGATCCGGTGGCTGCGGTCCGCGCCGCCGCAGCGGGATGCCGTTTCACGGAAGCCGCCGGCCTGCTGAAGGCGATCTCCCCCTCCCCCGGCAGTGCGGAAGCCGAACGCGCCGGTGCCATCCTCTCCCTGGTGGAAGCCGCGGAAAGCTTCCTGGGGGAACTGGAAGAAAGCCTCGAAACCCCGCCGGATGGACTTGCCCTGGAAATGAGGGATGCGACGAAACTCCCGAGCGTCACGGGTGCCCGGCCCGGCGGAATTTACGCCGTGGATGAAGCCGGGGAACGCCGGGAAATCCTCTGGGCCGATCTGTCTCCGGACAGCGTGATCGAGCTCCACCGCTCCCTGATCAAGAACGAGACCAGCGAACTGGAGCGCCTCCGCCGCCATGAACAGGCCATCGCCTTCGACCTGCTGGCGGGCAATGCCGCTCGGGCCCGGGAAGCGGGCGAGGTGCTGGCAGCCCGCTATCCGGCCTTCAAGCGGAGCTGGGAGCAGGTGCAGGCGGCGGTGCGTTGAACCCGGCCGGGAGGATCTTCCTCAGGCCTTGTTCCGCTCCACCATCGCCGTGATCCAGATCGGGGCAAAGGGGGAGATGCAGCCTTTCGGCACCGGGTAGTCCTTCATTACTTCCAGCCGATGGCCGATGCCGATGGCTCGCTCCCGGTACTCGGGGTGGGAAATGCCGATCATCGCGAGACAGTAGTTCATCGTCTCCTGCTTCTTCGCGGGGGCCTGCTTCATCTCCGCTTCGATCTTGTCGAGCGCCTCCACCGCCAGGGAAGGATCGGATTTCACCTCTTCCGCCAGCAGGTTCCACCCGGCGCGCGCGGCGCATTCTTCCGCGGCATCCCGCCAGAGGGCGCGCAATTCCTTGGCGTGCCTGGTCTTGCGGACCACGTTCGTCACGAACCAATCCGCGACCTTGGAATAGGTGACCCGGCGCATCATCGCATCCATCGCGTCGGCGGAAAGCTCCTTCGGCTTCATCAGCAGCGTGGCCAGCAGCATCGCCTCCGCATTCCCGGTGGCCCAGAGCTCGAGCGCGAGCGGATGATCCGTCTTCAGCTCCTTTGCCAGGCCCCGCAGCTTGGAAAGGATGATGCCGAATTGATTCTCCCCCGCCCCGTGCCGGGCATTCACCGCGCGGACCCTGGGATCGCCCCAGGCCTCCAGTCGCTTCATCACATCCGCGCGGGTCATGGCGGGAGCGGGGTTTTCAGCCCAGGTTCTTGATCGTCTGGAAGATCGCCGTGATCATCAGGTAGGCCATGGTGCCGATCAGGCCGGCCATGATGATCAGGATGGTGGGCATGATGAGGGCCATGATGCGGGAGAGGCTCTTGTCCAGCTCCTTGTCATAGCGCTCCGCCGCGCGCCGCAGGGAAATGTCCAGCTTGCCGGTTTGCTCGCCCACCGAGACCATGTCGATGAGCAGCGGCGGGAATGCCCCGGTGCGGACCAGCGATTTCGAGAAAGCGCGCCCGTCCCCCACCTGGTCGATCACCGTGTTCAACTGTTCGCGCAGGGCGAGGTTCTGGGTGGCATCCCGGGACAGTTCCAGCGCGCGCAGCAGCGGCAGGCCGTTGCCGGCCAGGTTCGCCATCGTTTCCAAGAACTGCACATAGAAGCGGCTGGCCACCACCGGCCCCATCATCGGGGCGCGCAGCTTGAAGCGGTCCCAGGTCATCCGGTTGGCCGGATTGTCCTTCCATGCCTTGAAAAACAGGAGCCCCGCCACCAGCACGATCAGGATGATGTACCAGTAGGATTTCAGCAGGTCCGTGGCCACCACCATCACCTTGATCGGAGCGGGCAGCTTGCCGCCCGGCGTGCCCTCGATCAGGGAGGTGAGCTGCGGGATCAGGATCGTGACGAAGACGACCGAAACGCCGATGCCCGCCAGCACGAGGAAAGCCGGATAGATGAGCGCCAGGATCAGGCGGCTCTGGAGCTCGGAAATCGTCTTCAGGTAGTGCGCCTGGCGTTTCAGGATAGTGTCCAGCGCGCCGGAAGCCTCGCCCGCCGCGGCGAGGGAGCAGTACAGCGGGCCGAAGCTGGGGCTTACCCGCTTCAGCGCGGTGGAGAAATTCATGCCGTCCCGCACGAGTTGGCGCACGCCCCCGGCGACTTCCTTCAGGCCGCCGAGTTCCTGGCGGTTTTCCATCGATTTCAGCGCGGGCTCCAGTTGGAGGCCCGCCGCCAGCATGTCCGAGAGCTCCTCGGTGAACATGATCACCTCCGCCCGCTTCAGCTTGAGCGGCCCGTCGGAGGGCTTATCGTCGCCCTCACGGGCCTTGGCCTTGGTTTTCGCCGGGGCCGGGGCCGTGTCGTCCTTGGCCTTCTTTTTCGCCGGGGCGTTGATGGCGGAAGAGGCGGACTCCTTCAGGCTGACGGGCTGCAGGCCGCGCCGGTCCAGCACGCGCAGGGCTTCCGGCCGGTCGGCGGCATCCACCTCGCCGGTCTGGACACCGCCGGTGGCACTCAGGGCTTTGTATGCGTAGATGGGCACGGTGTTCGGGAAATCTGCGGAATCATCGGGCGCTCAGCGGCCCTTCCTTTTCTTGTAAAAGCCGACCGGCGCGGGTTGTTTCGCCGGATCGTTCTTCGGGTAGTACATATTGATCCAGAGCCGGACTTTTTTGCCGTCACTCAGGATCAATTCGTAGCAATCCAGCGGCTTGCCGTCGGGGCTGTCGCCGCCGCTGAAAAGGCGGGTGAATTTCACGGGCTTGCCGGAGGCATCGAGCAGGCTTGCCAAATACTCTTTCTCCGCCCGCGGCCCCCCGTACTCATCCTTGCTCCCCACCTTGATCGGATTCTTGTCCGAGTAACCGTAGCTGGCATCCTCCGAGAGAAGCTTGAGATTCACCCCGGCGGGTGCCTTTGCCTTCGGGTCGATCGGCGGCAGCGTCTGCACGGTTTCCTCCCCGTGCAGCGGTAGAAGCTGCACAAAAAGGGCGGAAAGCACAAACAGGAGAATTTTCTTCATGATGCCGCAGAGTGGATCATTCCGTGGCAATATCCGTCGAAGTGACTGAGATGACCTCCTCGATGGTCGTCATGCCCTGCATCACCTTCTTCCAGCCGTAGCCGCGCATCGGGATGAAGCCTTCCTTGATCGATTGTGCCCGGATATCCGGCGCGCTGGCCCCGTGGGCGACCATGTCCTGCATCGTCTGGCTCAGCACCACCACTTCGTAAATGGCGAGACGGCCCAGGAAGCCGGTGCCGCGGCAGCGGTCGCAGCCCTTGGCCTGGTAAGCCTGGCCTTCCAGATTCATCGGTATCCCGAGTTCGCGCCGGTCATCCATCGTCACCTCCCGGGGCACCTTGCAGTGCGGGCAGAGCTTACGGACCAGGCGCTGGGCCAGGAAGGCGCGGACGGCGGCGGATACGAGGAAAGGCTCCACGCCCATGTCGATCAGACGGCTGATGCCGCCGAGCGCGTCGTTCGTGTGGAGCGTGGAGAACACGAGGTGACCCGTGAGCGAGGCCCGGATGGCGATTTCCGCCGTCTCCAGGTCGCGGATTTCCCCGATCATCACCACGTTCGGGTCGGCACGCAGGATCGAGCGCAGGCCGGCCGCGAAAGTCAGGCCGATGTCGGACTTCACCGCGATCTGCATCACTCCGGAGAGCTTGTTTTCCACCGGATCCTCGATGGTCACGATGCGCCGGTCCGGGTGGTTGATCTCGCTGAGGAAGGAATAAAGGCTCGTCGATTTACCCGAGCCGGTGGGGCCGGTGATCAGGATGATGCCGTTGGAAAGGTGCAGCAGGCCCTCGATCTTGGAGCGCACGTGCTGCTCCATCCCCAGCTTGTCCAGATTGAACTTCTCCTGGTTGAGGAGACGCAGGGCCACGCTTTCCCCCTCGACCGTGGGCACGGTCGCGACACGGACGTCGATGGTGCGGCCCTCGAACTGGAGGTTGATACGTCCATCCTGCGGCAGGCGGCGCTCCGCGATGTCCAGGCGGGACATGATCTTGAGACGGGCGATCACGGAACTTTGCAGCGCCTTGATATTCTCCGGCACGGTGACCTCCAGCAGCTTGCCGTCGATGCGGTAGCGGATCCGCAGGTTGTTCGCCAGCGGCTCCACGTGGATGTCCGTCGCGCGCTGCTCCAGGGACTCGCGGATGATCTGGTTCACGAATTTGACCACGCTCGCCTCCTCGTCCTCGTCGGCATCGATGACGTTGGCCTCGTCGTGGGCTTCCAGGTTGTCGTAATCCAGCTCCCGGCCTTCCAGGATCTGCTCGAAGGTATCGGCGCCCACGCCGTAGAGACGGCGCAGGGACTCGTGGATCCGGCGGCGGGAGGCCATGCACCATTCCACCGGCATCGCGATTTCCTGTGCGACGGCCTGGCGGGCCACGAGGTTGAAAGGATCGAAGGTGGCGAGCTTCAGTTGCACCGCACCGTTCTCGCCGGTGATCTCCACCGGCAGCAAGCGGTGGCGCAGGGCCACGCGCGGCCCGCAGGCATCGCGCAGCGGCATCGGCTCCTCCGGCTGGGGGATGCTCTCCAGCCACTCCATGCCCAGTTCGTTCGCCAGTTCCCGCATGTAGGGTTCCTCATCCACCACTCCGGCATCCAGCACGTCGTCGATCGGCGATCTCTGGCGCTGGGCCGCCCCCTCCAAGACTTCCCCGAGTTTGTCCAAATCCTGGCAGCCGCTGCGGCGGGCGGGGTCGATCAAAAGGTCAATCATTCGGCGATGGGTCTGCTGGCAGTCTTGTCCTTTAAAACCGCCGCCGGTGCAACTTTGTCTCTGGAAAATCCGATCTTTGTGAAGGGAATGTCCTTTCCACTGAAAACCAATGTATTGAGCGAATTCCGGGGCTATTTCCCCTTTCTTTCCCGGGTCTCGCGCAGGGAGCTGCCGCGCTTCGGCCAGCCGGGCTTGCCCAGCCCGATCCGCTGGGAAAGGTAAATGCCGGTATGGCCGCTGCACAGGAAGGCGACGAAGCATGCCAGGGCGATCGGCAGGGCATATGCCGCCCCGAAAAGCTCGATGCCCATCAGCGTGCACGCGAGCGGCGTATTGCTGGCCCCGGCGAAGACGGCCACGAAGCCCAGCGCGGCAAAGAGCCCCGGAGGCGCGCCCATCACCCCGGCCAGGGCGTTTCCCAGGGCGGCCCCGATGAAAAAGAGCGGCGTGACCTCCCCGCCCTTGAAGCCCGTGCTCACCGTCACCGCGGTGAAGGCGAATTTCCAGGCCCAGGCCGAGGGATGAATCTCCGGAGAGGAAAAGAGCGACACCAGCGAGACCGCCTCGGGGTCGGGCGACCAGACACCCAGGCCCAGGTAATCCGCCCGCCCGCAGAGGAAAAAGAGCGCGATGACTGCCGCACCCCCGGCAGCGGGCCGCAGCACGGGGTGCGGTAGCCAGCGCTTCATCGCTCCCGAGATACGGTGGCAGCTTTCGGAAAAAAGCAGGCTGACCATGCCGAAGGCCGCGGCCGCCAGGGCGATCTTGCCCAGCAACAGGGCGTGATTATTAGGGGTCAGCACGCCCGCCACCTCCTGGATATGGTAGTGCGTGTGGCCCGCCCCCCATGCCCGGCAGGTCCAATCGCCGAGATAGGAGGCCAGCAGGCAGCAAGGCAATGCCTTCAATTTCGGCCGGCCGATCACCGCGACTTCCACGGCGAAGACGGCACCGGCCAGCGGCGTACCGAAAACCGCGCCGAAACCGGCGGCCACCCCCGCCATCAGGAGCACGGCAAGCTCCGTCTCCCGGAGCCGGAAGTGGCGCGCGATCGCTCCGGCGATGCTCCCCCCCATCTGCACCGCCGTGCCCTCCCGCCCGGCGGAACCGCCGCAAAGATGGGTCGCCAGCGTGCCGAACAGGACCAGCGGGGCCATCCGCCGCGGCACGCCGCCGCCTGGATCGTGGATGCGGTCCAGAATGAGGTTGTTCCCGCCCTCCGAATCCCCGCCGTGGCGGCGGTAGAGCCAAGCCACGGCCATGCCCGCCAGCGGCAGGAGGTAGAGCAACCACGGATGGGAGAAGCGGACCCGCGTGACCGCCTCCAGGCTCCAGAGAAAAAACGCGCAGGCCGTGCCTATGGCGAGAGCCGCGGGACACGCGAGCAGGAGGAGCTTCACCACGGCGAAAGCCCGGCGCGGGGCGGCTGGCGAAGGCTCCTCCATGATTCCCGGCGGGGCAGATCGCCACCCGCGGCGCAAGGCAACAGGGGCGGCACGGATGCGTCAAGCCGGGCCAGATGCGGAACACGGCCGGCGCAAGAAGAATCGCACTCCCCGCCCGCGCAAAAATGCGTAGCACTTGGAACGGTGAAATGAATTGCCAGCAGGTCGCGGCGGCATAGACTCTCCCTCGACTGCTGTGTGCGTCCGTCAAGGCAGCGTGCCCGGACCGATGTATTAAAACGGGGAGAAAAAACCGAGTTCGTATCAAAGGTCATGCCTTCTCAGGACGACCCTACCAGAACCGGCACTCCCACTTGTTGAGCAACTGGAACGTGGCTCACAAAGCCTAGGACGGCACAGCGGTTTTTCTTGTACACGCGGCGTGCAGGAAGACCCTTGGCGGGTTGAAAAATGAGGGGCTCCGCGCGCACGCCGCCGTTGCACCCCCGCCCTGCTTTGCTAGGAATCCCCCGTGGCCGATCAAGGTGACGTCAGGGCGGTTCTTCAATACGTCCCGCAATTCCGCGGGAAGATCTTCGTCGTGCTGATCGATGCCGGCCTGCTGCCGGAACCCGCCATCGCCGAAACCCTGCTCGACCTCGCGGCGATGGAAGATGTGGGCGTGAAACTTATCCTCGGCGTGCTGGGCGGCGATATCAAGGACCTCTACGACTGGACCTTGGAGTGCGAAATCATGTCCGCCCGCTTGAACCGCCCGCTCGGCGACCCCGAGGCGGTGGCGGAGGCGAAGGCGATCCTGGCCCGCGGCCAGACGGTGGTGGCGGACGCCTCTTCCCGCGATCCCCTGGACCCCCAGGTGGTCGATTTCACCCTCGGCATCGGCGCGGTGAAGCTGATCGCCCTGCTGGAAGAAGCCATCTTGATCGGCGGGGAACCCGTGCCCGCCGTGCGCGCATCCGAGGCGGAGACGCTTGCGGCCTCCGGCACCGTGACCGGGGTGGACCTGCTGCGGGAGGCCGCGGAAGCCTGCCGCCGCGGGGTGCCCCGCGTGCATGTCCTCAACGGCCGCCGACAGGGCGTGCTGCTGGACGAACTTTTCTCGAACGAAGGCGTGGGCACCATGATCCACGCCGACAGCTACCGCGAGATCCGCCCGCTGCGGGAGGAGGACATCCCGGAACTGCTCGGCATGATCGGCCGCTCCGTCCGCCGCACCAAGCTCGTGGCCCGCACGTACGAGGAAATCCTGGCAAAGATCGGCGACTACCGCGTGATGACCATCGACGACAACGTCGTCGGCTGCGTGGCCCTGCACGAATACCCTGCCGAGAACAGCGCGGAGCTGGCCTGCCTGTACGTGAAGCTCAACCACGAGGGCCGCGGCTACGGCGTGGATCTCGTCCGCCATGCGGAGGACATCGCGCGGAAAAGGAACATCCCTCGGGTCTTCGCCCTCACCACCCGCGCGGCGGATTTCTTCGGGCAACGGGTGGGCTACACCCCGAGCGACCCCGCCGGGTTGCCGCCCCTGCGCCGCCGGCAGCTCGAGGAAAGCGGGCGGGACTCGAAGGTCTTCGAGAAGCGCTTGTCCTGAACCGATGCCGCGGTGGCGGCAAATTTACCCGTTCTTCCCCGCAATCCGGGGGATTCCGCAAAGACAGCATGCCCCCGCACGCCTATGGTCCGGTCTTACCTCGACCAGGCACCTCATGAACATCGGCATCCCGAAGGAAATCAAGGCACAGGAACACCGCGTCTCCATGATCCCCTCCTCCGCGGGAGAACTCGTCAAGCGCGGGCACCGCGTCCTCGTGCAGGCCGGGGCCGGCACCGGATCCAGCTATAGCGATGAACAATACCTCGCCGCCGGCGCGGAAATCCTGCCGGATGCCGATGCCGTCTTCTCCGCCGCGGAGATGATCGTGAAGGTCAAGGAGCCGCAGCCGGAGGAAATCGCCCGGCTCACGCCGCGGCACCTCCTCTTCACCTACCTCCACCTTGCCGCGGGCAAGACCCTCACGGAGACCCTCGTCGCCAGCGGTTGCACCGCGCTCGCCTACGAGACGCTGGAGGTGAACCACCGCTTGCCGCTGCTGGAGCCGATGAGCGAGATCGCCGGGCGCATGGCTTCCATCGTGGGTTCCTACCATCTGGCGAAGCACAATGGCGGCCGCGGCACCCTGCTCGGCGGCGTGCCCGGCGTGGCCCCGGGCCGCGTCGTCGTCATCGGCGGCGGCACGGCGGGCGTGAATGCCGCCCGCGTCGCCACCGGCATCGGCGCGGATGTCACCATCCTGGAAGTCGATTTCGAGCGCATGCGCTTCCTGGACATCACCATGACCGGCACGCACACGGTTTACTCCAGCGAAGCGAACCTGGCCGAACTGCTGCCCCGCGTGGACCTGGTGATCGGCGCGGTGCTGGTGCCCGGCGCCCGCGCGCCGAAGCTCATCACCCGCGACATGCTGAAGCTCATGCAGCCCGGCAGCGTCTTCGTGGACATCGCCGTCGATCAGGGCGGCTGCGCGGAAACCACCCGCCCGACGACCCACCAGGCCCCCACCTATGTGGAGGAAGACGTGATCCACTACTGCGTGGCAAACATGCCCGGAGCCTACGCTCG
>CBFGVD010000101.1:0-9315 GCA_965651965.1 uncultured Verrucomicrobiaceae bacterium
ACCTCCGGGCCGCGGGCACGCGCGAGTTCGTCGATGCCCTCGATGGAAGAGAGCGTGGAATCGCAATCGAAGAAGAAGAGCTTCCCGCGGCGGCGGGCGGGCGGGAGAATCTCCACCGGCATGCCGGGTTCCACCAGGTCGTGGAGCTCGATGATATCCCGGTTCGACAGGCGGATGCAGCCGCAGCTCGCGGGACTGCCCAGCATTTCCTCCCGGGGCGTGCCGTGGAAGTAGATGAAGCGGTCGAAAGTATTCGCATTTTCCGGCTCCAGGCCGCTGATGCGGATGATCCGGGTGAGAACATGGTCTTGATCGGTGCTCTCGCCCGGCCGCCAGATGCCCGCCGGTTCGCGAGCGACGAAAACGGTTCCCTCCGGCTGTCCCGCGCCGATCTTTTGCACGATGACGAAGCGTCCCGAAGGGGTGCGGTGGCTGCCGGGCGCGGAGCCGACGCCCTTCTCCGCCGTGGAAACGGGCCATTCCCGCTGCAGTTCCGTGCCGTGGTAGAGTCTTACGGTCTGGTCGTCCACGGAGACTTCGAGGCGGGGTGAGTTCATCGGGGTGCTTGGAGTGCGATCAGGGAGTTCTTGCCGCCGAGGGCGGAGGCGAGTTTGAAAACGGCTGAAGACGGGGGAAGCCCCCCCGATGCCATGGAAAGCCCCTGCGGGCAAGCGAGTCCTGCGGGCGCGGGCGGCAGTTCGCCGCCCCGCATGAAGGCGGCCAGCAGAGCGGTTTCCAGCAGGCCGCCGCCGCCGATGCCATGGCCGGTGCGGGGCTTCAGGAGGCAAAGCGGAGTCCCCTCCCCCAGGGCCAGCCGTATCGCCGCGGGCTCCAGCACGGCATGGGCCGCGGTGCCGCTGGCATGCGGGCAGAGGGCGAATGGGGGGCCGAAACGCTCCGCCGCCTGCCGCAACAGGGCGACGATGCCGGGCGCACCGGCCGGCATGCCGATGGCGTCCGCGGCATCCGAATTCGAGAGGTACCCCCCCAGACGGGTGAATGCCCCCGCCTTGCCGTGCTCCAGCGCCATGGCGGCGGCGGCTTCCGCGGGCAGGATGCCGCCAGCGGATGGCGCGTAGGGATCGTTCACATTGTTCCGGGAAAGGATTCCGGTGGCCGCATAGCTATCCAGCAAGGCGGGCGAAAGCGGCAGGTCCACCGCTACCACCAGGGCACGGCGGGATAGCCCGGCGGAGAGCCACAGGGCGGCCATGCCCAGGGCATCCAGCCCCGCGGCGCAACCGCTGGCCTGCACCTGCCAGGGCCCGCGGATACCCAGGGCGATGCTGACGGCCGCGGCGGGCTCGCTATGCAGGGAATTGCTCGCCGCCATGAGCGGGAAGGCCCGGCGCTCCGGCCATGGATCCACCCAGCCCGCGGCGGTCCCCCGGCTGGTGCCCAGGAAAAGCGCCGCCTCCGCCAGCTCTTCCGCAGTCCACCCCGCCTCCGCGATGGCCTGCCGCGCTACATGGAGCGCGGCCATCGTGGCGGGCGACCATTTCCGGCTGCGGAGGAGCTCCCTGCGCCCGATCCAGGACGCCAGCAGCCCGCGATGCAGGCTCTCCTCCCCGAGCAGCCCGGCCAAGGGCCGGAAGGCCGTCCTGCCGCCGCGGATGGAGGCGAGGTGCGCATGCATGTCTTCTCCCAGCCCGGAAAGCGCCCCGAGGCCGGTAATGGAAAGCGGCGTGTCGATGGGAGGGACTAGCCGCTGCCGGGCGCGGATGCCAACGCGGAATTTCCACAGAGTAGGCAAGGCCGGACGCAGCACCCAAGAGCCCCTTGCCGCCCGCCTCACCCTCTCTCGCCGGATATGGGGGCGCTGGCTGCTGCCCGCCGGGAGCCGGAACTCAACTCACCTCCCTCGGCACCCATTCACGGTTCGGCCTTTGAATTCGGCCGTCGTGAAGAATCCACAGAAATGCTTGCCAAGCGGACCCGATTTCCGCACAACCTCCGCCCCGCCGCGGCGGGACCCGGATTCCGGAAAAGCGCGCTTAGCTCAGTGGTAGAGCACATCCTTCACACGGATGGGGTCGCAGGTTCGAACCCTGCAGCGCGCACCATCCCGAGGGGATATCAAACACGGAATGCCTGAATCCCCGGCAACCGGCCCTCGGCCGGTTTTTTTGTTTCCGGATGCTTCCACCCGGAACAGCTCCCCCAGCCTCGCCTTCTCCGGGCTTCACACCCTGGCCACGCCGCGGAATCCCCTGGCCGAGTAGTAGGACTGGGCACCGTTGTGATAGATGAAGACGCGACCGAAGCGGCGGTCGCCGAAGAGCGCACCGCCGAGCTTGCGGAGTTCACCGGGGGTCTTGATCCAGCTCGAGGTTTTCCGGTCGAATTCCCCCAGCTCCTGGAGCCCGAAATACTGTTCTTCGGTCAGGAGCTCGATGCCCATGGCCGCCGCCATGTCGATGGCGTTGCTTTCCGGCCGGTGTTCCTTGCGCGATTCCCAGCCTTCCCGGTCGTAGCAGGTCGAGACACGGCCCTTCGGGCTTTCCGGAGAGCAATCGAAAAAGAGATACTCCCCGGTCTCACTGTCCCGGCCGGTCACGTCCGGCTCGCCGCCGGTCCGTTCCATCTC
Source organism: uncultured Verrucomicrobiaceae bacterium (assembly GCA_965651965.1). Lineage (GTDB taxonomy): Bacteria > Verrucomicrobiota > Verrucomicrobiia > Verrucomicrobiales > Akkermansiaceae > Haloferula. The sequence goes on from CBFGVD010000101.1 coordinate 2,588, forward strand.
GTGGAGCGACCATAGCTTGGCGGGATCCGCCTCGAGCCTCGCCAATACCTCATCCCATGCGATCCCCTCGTGGCGTCCGGGATTTTTCTCGAAGCGCGCTTTCAAGGTGGCGAGCAATTCCCCGCGCTGCCCGGGCGACAACTTCTTCGTGGTGCGGCTCATCTTCCCCGGACTCCAACAGGAAGGGAAAGACGGGTCAATTCGGGATGGCCGGCCACCGTTCCAAGGCGCTTCCGGACTCCATTCCGCTACCGGAGGGCGGAGGCGTGCGCGTTTGAAACCCTTTCCCCGTCACCCGAAAGCCCCCGAGACGTAGGCCTCCGTCTGCTTCACCTCGGGATTCGTGAAAATCTTCCGGGTGGCACCGTATTCGATCAGCTTGCCGAGGTAGAAGAAGGCGGTGCGATCGGAGCAACGGCTGGCCTGCGCCAGATTGTGCGTCACGATCACGATGGTGTAGTTCTTCTTCAGCTCCAGCAGCAGTTCCTCCACTTTCAAGGTGGAGAGCGGATCCAGCGCGGAGCAGGGCTCGTCCATCAGGATGATGTCCGGCTTGGTGGCGATGGTGCGGGCGATGCAGAGGCGCTGCTGCTGGCCGCCGGAGAGGCCGAAGGCGCTGCTCTGCAGCCGGTCCTTCACGTCCTCCCAGAGCGCCACCACGCGCAGGCAGTGCTCCACCCGCTCGTCCAGCATCTTGCGGTCCTTTTCCCCGTGGATGCGCAGGCCGTAGGCGATGTTGTCGTAAATGGATTTAGGGAAGGGATTCCACTTCTGGAAAACCATGCCGACACGGCGGCGGAGCATCTGGATGTCCAGGTCCGGGCGGGAGATATCGATGCCCGCCACGCGGATCGTGCCGTGGGTGACGCGCGCGCCGGGGATGCGGTCGTTGATCCGGTTGAAACAGCGCAGCAGCGTGGATTTCCCGCAGCCGGAGGGGCCGATGAAGGCGGTGATTTCGCGCGAGGGGATGTCCAGGGCGACATCGTGCAGGACCTGCTTCTCGCCGTAATTGAAGCGCAGGCTTTCGACCGCGATCGCGGGCGTGCCGTTCGTGGAATTGCCGTTCACCATTTGAGCTTCGCGCGCACGCGGTTGCGGAGGACGATCGAGAGGGCGGAGAACATGAAGATCATCACCAGGAAGACGAAGACGGAGCCGAATTGCGCACGCTCGGTGTATTCGGAAGTCGGGATGCGCGCGGCAAGCGTATAGATGTGGTAGGGCAGGGCCTGCACCTGGCTCTGGAAGACGCCGAGCGGACCGCCGTCCCCTTCCCAGGGCAGGGTATCCTTCGCGGCCACCGCGGCGGTGAACATGATCGGCGCGGTCTCCCCCGCCGCGCGGGCCAGGGAGAGCACGGAGGAGGTGAGGATGCCGGGCAGGGCGAAGGGCAGCACGCATTTGCGGATGGTGTGCCAACGGGTGGCCCCGAGCGCCAGCGAGGCCTCCCGGAAGCCCTGCGGCACCGCTTTCAGCGATTCCTCCGAAGCGGTGATGATCACCGGCAGGATCATGCAGGCCAGGGTGGCCCCGCCCGCGATGAGCGAGGAATTCCAGCCCTGGAAGCTGAAATAGGTGAAGCCAAGCGGGATGGTGAGGAGGGAGCGGTCGGAGGGCGTGTCCGTGAAGACCGGGGCGGCCAGCACGAAAACGGCAAAACCGAAAAGGCCGAAGACGATCGAGGGCACGCCCGCGAGATTCAGGATCGCCAGCCGCACCCACCCGATGAAACGGCCCTGCTTCGCATATTCGCTGAGATAGATGGCCGCAGCCACGCCGAAAAAGAGCGCGAGCACGATGCTGACCAGCGTGAGCAGGGCGGTGCCCACGATGGGCCCGGCGATGCCGCCGCCGGAATAGGCGTAGGTCTGCTCGTTGAAGACGGCCTCGGGGCCGTTCTTCCCCACCCACTCGTGGTATTCCGTGGCCGGCAGGCTGTGGCGGGAGCCGGTGGCGTCGTCGAAGACGTGCAGCGTCTGGGTCTTTTCCGTGAGGAAGGCGACATCCACGAAGGGGAAATCCGGCTTGAGCAGCACCGGCAGCCCGTCCCAGCAGATGCGGCCGAAAATCAGCAGCGCGACGAGCACGATGCCCCAGGTCAGGCCCCCGAGGAAGACCTTCACGGCCCCCTCCTTCATGCCCCCGTGGTGCACGCCCTTGCGGATCAGTTGTTCGGGATTGTCCATCTCACTCGTGGCCGATGCGGAATTTGCGGAGGATGCGCTGCGCGGTCCAGTTGATGCCCAGCACGATGATGAAAAGAAGCAGGCCTACCACGAAGAGGGCGCGGTAGTGGACGCTGCCGAAGGGCACCTCTCCCAGCTCCTGGGCGATGATGCCGGTGAGCGTGTGCGCGGGTTGGAAAAACACGCCCATGCCTTCCGTGAAATCCGGGATCTCGATGCGGTTCCCCGCGACCAGCAGCACCACCATCGTCTCCCCGATCACCCGGCCCAGGCCGAGCAGGACCGCCGCCAGGATGCCCGAGACGGCCGCGGGGAGCACCACGCGGAACACCGTCTGGAGCTTGGAAGCGCCGAGCGCGTCGGACGCTTCCGCGAAGGCGGAGGGCACGTTGTTCAGCGCGTCCTCGGAGAGAGTGAAAATGGTGGGAATGGCCATCAGGCCCAGCAGGCAGCCCGCGGTGAACATGTTCAGCCGCTGCTGGATCGGGAAACCCGGCACCCAGGAAAAGGCGTCCTTCATGGAAGTCTCCTGCAGCCAGGTGCCCAGCAAGGCGATGCCGAGGAAACCCAGCACCACGGAAGGGATCGCTTGAAGGAACTCGATGGTCGGCTTGATGAAATTCTGCTGCCGCCGTCCGGCGAGCTGGTTGGTGTAGATCGCCGCGCCCACCCCCAGCGGGATCGCCAGCAGCAACGCGATCAGCGCGATGATGGAAGAGCCCGCGAAGAGCGGGACAATGCCGTAGAAATCCTGCCACTCCCCGCCCGTGAGCCAGTCCTTGCCGGTGATGAAGCCCGTGATCGTGGCAAACAGCCCCACCGGCTTGTCGTTCCGCCATGCCTCCATTTCCGGCATGGTATCGGCCAGTTCCTTCTCATACTCGGGCAGAACCTTGCGGAAGGCGGAGAGGTAGCGGTCGGCCTTCCCGTCCTCCAATTTCTCCGGCAGTGCCGGGGAAATGGCGGTCGCCGCGGCGGCCAGGGCGGCATTCGCGTCCTTGAATTCCGGCAGACGGTCCAGCACCGGCTTGAGGGCGGCCTTGAAATCCACTTCCTCCGTGGTCACGGAGGCCTGCGCCTCGGCCTCCAGCCGGGCCTTGAGGGCGGGATCCTTCGCATCGGCGGCGGCTTCCAGCAGCGTTTTCTTTTTGGTGACCTCGATCTCGTGGAGCGTCGCCTGCTCCTTGGTCGCCTTTACGGTTTCCCCGGTCTCGGAAACCAGGGTATCCAGCCCGCCGGAGGCTTCCGAAAAGGTATCGATCACCGTGCGGAAGCCCTCCAGGGGCACGGCGGCCTGCTCCTGCTTTACGGAGAGCTGTTCATCCACGATGCCGACCAGCGCGGGATCGTCCGTGGAGAGGGGGTCGCGGGCCCGCAGGTCCGCCAGCAGGGTGTCCCGCTCTTCCTTGGTGAGGTGGGGGGTCGGGGGCAGCCCCTCCCCCGCCTTTCCGGCCAGGGCGGAGTCCAGCAGGGTCCGGTATTTGGCCAGGAGCGTGTCCTGCAGTTCCTGCGGGACGCCTTCTTCCCCCGCCCTGTCCTTCACGCGCTGGAGCGCGTTCTGGGCGGGAGTCACCGTTTCGTTCACATAGTTGACCAGGGCGGTCGCTTCCTCCGAACGCTGGAATTCCGCGCGGCAGGCGGCATTCACCTGCGCGTAATAGGCCCGGTTCAGCAGGGAGCTCATCTGCTCGTGCGCCTTCAGGTCCTTGCGGGCCAGGTCCACGAATTCCAGCCCCGCGCGGCGGTAGAGCTGGAGCTCCTTCCGGTAGTCCGGGAAGAAGCCGGCGCCCTCCCGCACGAGGAAGACGATGATGAGCACCAGGATGACGATGGTCAGCCCGGCATTCCCCGCGAAGAAGGACTTGATGAGGCCATCCGTCCCGCGCCCCTTCCTGCGGAAAGGATGCCCGGCGGGGACGGCGGATGGAGTCGGTGATTCCGGCATGCGTGAGAGGTGGGGCAGACCGTGGAGCGCCCTCGCGGAAATGGCAATCCCGGCGGGTAATGTCCGCGCCGGGACCGCGTGTCGAAATTGTCAGAAAAGCCGGTGCCGGCTGGCAGCCGCACCTTCCAAATCAAACATTTGCCCCGCGGGAGGCCGGACCGGAGGCTCCGGCCGGCCCGCTCCGCGGGAAATGACTCACTTGTTCGGGACGAAACCCACGCGCTCCGCGATCTTCTGGCCCTCTTCGCTCGTGGCGAAGTCCACGAAGGCCTTGGTGGTCGCATCGGCGGATTCCGGCACGTAGAGGTAGCAGGCGCGGCTATAGACGAATTTCTCGGCGTTTTCCGCCACGGGCTCCATGCCGTCGATCTTCACCTTGTTCACGCCGTTGGCACCGGCGTAGGCGAGGCCGACATAGCCGATGCCGTTCTTGTTCTTCGCCACTTCCTGGGCGATCTGTTCATTGCCCGCCATCTTCTGGGAGCTGGCCGGGTAGTCCTTGCCGCCCATCGCGAGGGACTGCCAGTCCTTGTAGGTGCCGGAGGAAGTATTCCGGGTATAGATGGAGATCGGGCCCGGGCTGCCGCCCACCTCGCTCCAATCCTTGACCGCGCCGGTGAAGATCTTCTCCACCTGTGCCTTCTTCAAGTTTTTGATCTTGTTCGACTTGTTGATGATAACAACGAGCATGTCGTGGCAGACGACGACTTCCCGGAGATCGATGCCCTTGGCCTTGGCAGCGGTGATTTCTTCCGCTTTCGCCTGGCGGGAGGACATGCCGATCTGGGCGGTGCCGTTCGCCAGCGCGGGGAAGGCGGTGGAAGAACCTTCCGCCGCGATCTCGAACTTCACGTCCGGATGCTTGGCCCGGAAGCTCTCGGCAAGCTGCGGGACGAGCTTGGCACCCAGGGTGTCGGATCCCTTGATGCTGATGGTCTGGGCGCCGGCGGTGGCGGCAAACATGGCCCCCGCAAACAGGGTGGCAGCCGCGAATCGGATGGTAGTACGCATTGGTTCTAGGTGGATTTCGCGCCACGAATGGCGCTCGAAGGCATGGATGGCCGGTTCGCGGGAAAGGTCCACCGGAGCTATGTGACAGCTTTGTCACGAAACCCGCCGCCCGAACCGCACGGATTACTCCCGGAAGCCTTGCCTTTCAGCGCATTGCGTGTCCCCATCGGCATTGTGACAGGACCGTCACAATACGATCCTGTCACGTGAATGTCACATTGGCTGGATTCCCCGCCGCCGGTCCGGTGGCCCAAGCACCGTCCGGCCTGCCTCACATGAAACACCAAACCATCCGATTGACGGCCGCGGCGCTCGCCTGCGGTCTTTCCAGCCTTGCCCGCGCCGGGGAACCGGCCGCGCAGCCCGCCGCCCCGGCGGACAACGGCTCGATGTTCCGGGATTTCGATTTCTGCACCTGGCTGTCCGGCAAGCCGGGCAAGATCGACATCCCAGAAAACCCCGTGATCGACAGTCTCGCCTTCGAGGGACGTTTCCACTTCAACGCCGGCTACGTGGACGGCGAGGGAGTGAACGGCCGGGACTTCAGCGAGGATTACACGGAAGTCCGCCGCCTGCGCCTGGGCGGCAAGATCGGCTTCCTGAACTACTTCACCTACAAGGCCACGGTGAACCTGGTGGAAGACGACCGCTTCAACGGCGGGGATCTGGATTACGGCTATGCGGACTTCGACGAGTCCTACTTCACCTTCGACGCGCTGAAGGCCTTCAACCTCTCCGGCCTGGACGCCCTGTCCCTGAACTACGGGCGCATCAAGTGGCACGGCGGCATGGAAGCCCGGACATCCTCCAACGCCCTGCTGACGGTGGAACGCTCCGCGATCTCCGGCAAGGTATACCAAAGCGCACGCCCCACCGGTCTCCAGCTAAGTGCCGAGAAGGGTCCCGTGAACGTCCTGCTGGGGATCTACAGCACGGATGAGGCCAGCGACGCCGCGGGTGCGGACGATGGCAGCGTGGAAGGCTGGGGCGGCTGGAACGACGGGCTGATGTACAGCACGGAGGTCCTCTACAGCGCCACGGAGGACCTGCGCCTCGGCTGGGAATTCCTCTACAACGGAGCGGACGAACGTTTCGCCAACGAGGACTCCCTGCTGGACTACCGCTGGGCCACCACCCTCTCCGCCGAATATTCCCTCGGCAGGGGCGGCGTGAACGTGGAAGGCATCCTGGGCGACAACGGCGGCTCCGACATGCAGGCGAATGCCGCGCGCCGGGGGAACTTCTGGGGTTTCGTGGCCACGCCCTACTACTGGATCATCCCTGCCAAGCTCCAGGCGGTTGCACAGTATTCCTACGCCGGGGCGGAGGAAGACCAGGGCATCCGCATGAACAGCCGCTACGTGCGCGCCACCAACTACGGCGGCGGCGGCAACCCCAACATCGTCAACGGCGGCCGCGGCGACGAACTGCACACCGTGTACGCCGGCCTGAACTACCTGATCTGCGGGGACAACCTGAAGGTCCAGGCCGGCGCGGAGTACGCCCACCTGTCCACTCCGGGCGTCGGCAAGGGCGAGGTGGACGCGCTTACCTGGCTCCTGGGTTTCCGCTCCTCCTTCTGA
>CBFGVD010000102.1:0-9314 GCA_965651965.1 uncultured Verrucomicrobiaceae bacterium
AACCCGTAAGTCTCCTGCTCGCCCTCGCCATGACCGCCGCCGCCGAATGGAAGCCGCTCTGGCCGGGAGAGGCGCCGGGAGCCAAGCGCCCGCCCGCAGGCTCGGAAACCGTAGGCGACGGCTGGCGCTACACCGACATCGAGGAGCCGCAGTATTTCGCCTACCCCGCGCCGAAGGACAAGAACACCGGGCAGGCCGTGGTGATCCTGCCGGGCGGCGGCTACGGCATCCTGGCGATGAACCATGAAGGGCACGACTACGCGAAATGGCTTAACGAACGAGGCATTACCGGAGTGGTGGTGAAATACCGCGTGAGTTCCAAGCCCGAGTTCGGCTATCAGTACCCGGTGCCCTTCCTGGACGCACGGCGCGCGATCCGCACGGTGCGCGCGCGCGCGGCCGAGTGGGGAGTGGACCCGAAAAAGGTGGGCGTGATGGGGTCCTCCGCGGGCGGTCATCTCGCCAGCCTCTGCACTACCCGCTTCGCGGATAGCTTTCCGGAGGAGGAGGGCAAGGACGGGATCGACAAGCAGGACTGCCGCCCGGATTTCTCGATCCTGATCTATCCGGTCATCTCGATGGGTCCGACCACGCACGGGGGTTCGAAGGCGAACCTGCTGGGCAAAAATGCCTCGCCCGAGCTGATGGAGCGGTGCTCCACGGAAAAGCAGGTGAGCAAGGAAACCCCGCCGGTCTTCCTGCTCAGCACGGCGGATGACATGGTGGATTGCCGGAACAGCCTGGCCTTCGCGACGGCATGCAAGGCCCACGGCGTGCCGGTGAGCCTGCACCTCTTCGAAAAAGGCGGCCACGGCTACGGATTGAATGGCAAGGGCGAGCTTGCCGCCTGGCCCACCCTGCTGGAGGCGTGGCTGAAGCGCTGAAGGGGTGTCTCATCCGCACCAGGTTTCCAGCAGGTCCATCATCGCGGCGGCGGCGGCGGCACCGGTTTCGATGACCTCGGCGTGATCGAGCGCTGCGGGGGAAAGTCCCGCGGCCCAGTTGGTGAGGCAGGAGAAGGCGGAAACCTGCATGCCCAGCGCGCGGGCTTGCACGGCCTCCAGTACGGTGCTCATGCCCACGGCATCCGCGCCCAGGGTGCGAAGCATGCGGATTTCCGCGGGGGTCTCGTACTGCGGGCCCCTGAGCCCGGCATAGACACCGCGATGGAGGGGCATCCCGCGGGCGGCGGCGAGCGTGAGGAAGGTTTCGCGGTTTTCCGCCGCATAGACCTCCGTCATGTCCACGAAGTGCGGCCCGCCCTCCAGCGGGGAGGTTCCGGTGAGGTTCAGGTGATCGTCGAGCATCATCCAGGTGCCCGGCTGGAACGCGGTATTCAGGGAGCCCGCGGCATTGGTCAGGATCAGGTGCTCCACGCCGCGGGAATGCATCCAGCGCACCCCCGCCGTCACCGTCCGGGCGTCGTGCCCCTCGTAGAGATGCACGCGGCCTTGCATCACGACGACATCCCGCGCTCCGAGCTTGCCGAAGAGGAAGCGCCCGGCGTGGCCCTGCACTTTCGAGACCGGCAGCCCGAGGTCGGCGAAGGCGGCGGCCTCCGATACCGCCACCCGCTCCGCCAGAGGTCCCAGGCCGGAGCCCAGCACGATTCCAAGCAATCCCTGCATGCCGGGATCATGCGGGGGTCACAGGCCCTCAGGGAAGCTCGGAGGCCTGGTAGTAGAGGATCTTTCCTTCCAGTCCCACTCCCCCGGGGCCGCGCAGGCCGGAGAGATCGATCTTGTGGATGCAGCCTTTCCGGGGCGTGCAGGACAGCAGGAGTTCCAGCCCGTCGCCGGACAATGCCGCCTTGGAGATTGCCACCGCGGCCTGTTCCACTTTCGGCGAACCGTAGTCCTGCTGATAGCGGTAGTTGAAGCGGTCCATTTTCACGGTATCCATGCCGCTGCCGACGGGGCGGCTGAAGCGGATCCGCATGCGATGGCCTTCTCCCTCCTTTTCCAGGTGTACGGAGGTCGCGGTGAAGAGATTCTCCAGGCCGGAGGGGGTGATTTTTGCCAGGCCTTCCGCCCCGGCCCAGGAAAGGTGGGTCTTGCCGACCCAGAGCGTACCGTCCGGGCCGAAGGCGAGGCGGTGGTTGCCGTTACCGAGCGGGGTGCCGTCGAAGATGGGAATCAGGGTCCCCTGCCGGAAGCCGCCCACGTCATCCGGCAGGTAGCGGACCATGCGGTTCTGGTTCATTTCGCCGATCAGCACCTGACCGGCAAAGGGGCCCCAGGAGGCGGGAAAGACGACCGGCTGGGTCGGGGAATTCGCGAGCTCCCCCTGCGGGAAGCGCGCGCTCTCCTTCACGCGCATGGCATCGAGCTCCGCGACCGGGAGCTTCCGCGGGTCGCCCTTGTCCCAGCCTTCCTGCCAGACGAGGGAGGCGGGGTGGCCGTGGAAGCCGCCGCGCTTCACCACATGCAGGGGCGAGGTGCCGCGCCAATCCCCCTGGTTGTCGGTGGCGAGCAGGTTCCCCTGCGCGTCGAAGCCGATGCCATCCGGCGAGCGGAAACCGCAGGCGAATGGTTCCACCGTCTTGCCGTCCGGGGAGATCCGCATGATCCAGCCGCGCCAGGGTACGCGGGAGTACATCCGCCCGGCCTTGCCCGCGCGCTTGCCCCAGTCCCGGTCATGCACCATCGCGGGGAAATCGAGATCGCCGGTCTCCGACCAGCTGCCGCGGACTTCCGGGCGGACCCCGGCACCGTTCGAGGCGACATTGAGCGCGACGTAGAGGAAGCCGTCCGGCCCCCTGGCGGGCCCGAAGGCGAATTCGTGATAATTCCCGCTCAGGCCGAAGTCGTCGTAAACCGTTTCGTAATCATCCGCCCGCCCGTCGGCATCCGTGTCCTTGATGCGGGTCAACTCCGCCCGCTGCATGACGAGGAAGGAGGAGGCGGATTCCGCGATCAGGCCGAGGGGTTCCTGGAGGCCTTCGGCAAAGGCGGACCAGGACTTCGAGGAAGGATCGAAGATCATCAGCTCCCCGCGGTGAAAGACCGCCGCCACCCGGCCATCCGGCAGCAGGTCCACGCCTCCGATCTGAGGATCCACTCCCGGAGGATTCGGCATCGTTTCGACGGCGAAGGGGGCGGCGGCAGCGCTGCCCAGGGCGAGCGCGGAGAAGCAGGCGAGATACCGGGTCATTTCCAACGGTAGGAAAGGGTGAAGGAGTGCGAGCGGTCGGCCGCGATCGCGAGCGATCCCGTGCTGGAAACGACGTTCGCGCCCGCGGCGGGCGCGGCTTCCAGCGGGCGGCCGCCCGGGGTGGTGAAGCTCCGTTCGATGCCTTTGCCGTCCGCGGCGGGGCGGATCGTCTCCTCCCACAGCATGCCGTCGCGCCGGTAGCGGAAGGTGGGGATCCCGTCCTTCGCCACGCGGTAGCCCAGGAACTCCGGCGGGTTTTCCCCGGATGCGGGCGGGAAGGGGAAGCTGTTTTCCCGATAGACCACTTCACCGTCGGGCTTGGCCAGGGAGCTGCCGTTCGTCTTCCAATAGGGTGCGCCGTCGATGAAGCCGCCCTGCCACACGTAGCGCAAGCGGCACTCGGCGGCATCGAAACAAAAGGCAAGGTCGCCGGGCAGTGCCACGGCGATGGCGGCGGGCGAGGCGTCCGGCAGGAAGATCCGCTGCACCTGCGGCCTGCGGACCATGGCCCGCGGCACGGAGTAAGGATCGCCGTCCCCGCCTTTCAGCTCGGTTTTCCCCGCCGCGGAGGCGATCACGTAGCCGTGGAGCTGGCGCAGGACCGGCTCGCCGAGATGGGCCATGGACGGCATTTCGACGACGCCCTCCCGCTTGTGTTCCGGCTTGATGCACCATTTCACGAAGCCCGCGGGATCCGCGCGGTAGAGACCGGAGATTTCGACCAGCGAGGGGCCGACGACCATGCGGTCCACCGCATGGCAGGCCGCGCAATTCATCTGGAAAATCTCCGCCGGCGTGTCCGCGGCAAGGACCGCGGGACCGGGAAAAAGAGCGGCGGCGAGCAGGAGCGGGTGCTTCATGCGGGGTGGACCGAGTGTCGCGGGATACGGGTGATGTGCAAAAACAAAAGGAAGCGCCGGCCGCAGCGGCCGGTGCTTCCCGCGGGGTCTTCCGACTCAAGGGATCTCTACGGCCAGGCGGGCGAAGACTTTCGCCCCCGTGGCCAAAGTGCGGGGAATGCGGACCGTCACCTGATCGATGCCGGTGCCGAAACCGTCGTTCACCTCGTCGATGATCACTCCGTCCACACCGGCCTGGGCTTCGGTCCAGGCCGCCGAAAGGTCGCTGTTGTATTCCACGAAGGGCGAGTAACCGGCCGAGTCGTCCGTGCGGCGGAAGACGAAGTTGAGGTAGGTTTCATCGACGGAAACCACCGGCTTCAGCGCGTTCGAGTTTTCTCCGTCCGGAAGACCGCCGACGACGAATTCGATGCCGTTCTGGAGCCCGTCGCCATCGGAATCGGCGGTGGCGGGCACGCCGTCCACGCCGTTCACCTGGGCCCAGGTGGCGTAGTCGCCGCCGGGAGTGCCGCCGACGGTGACGTTCAGCGTGCCGTTGCCTTCGAGCAGGGGACTCTTGTTCGGCGCGGCGGAGGCTTCCGATCCCCATACGCCCGCAGCCACCTGTTGCCCGCCGAGGGTGAGGGCGCCGATGGTATCCTGCTCCCCGTGGGGAAGTTCCAGGACCGCATCTGCCGCGACCGTGACATCCCGGGCGTCGGGGAGGGCCGCTGCCGCCACGCTCAGCTTGCCTTGGGCGACGGTGGTATTCCCGTCGTAGCCGACGCCGCCCGGGAAGGCGCTACCGTTGAAAGTGACATCCTGCGGCCCGGCTTTCGTGACATTCGCCGTGCCGGAAAGCGCGCCGCTGATGACCAGGGGGCCGCCGGAGCCTTCGAAGGTCGCCTCGCCGTCCAGGCCGATCGCCCCGGACCAGGTGCCGGTGCCGTTGCCCTGGTTGTGGATGCGGCCGCCGCTTTCGAGCGTGACCGGAGTGGGAATGGTCAGGCTGCCGTAGGTGCCGACGCGCGCGCCATCCTTCACGGTGAGGGTGCCTGAGGCCCCGCCGAAGGCGTTGCCGGTGCTCTCGGCCCAGACATTGCCGGCCGCGATCACGATGTTGATCGGCGAATCGGCGGCATTCCCGCGGAAGCCCATGTCGTTGTTGCCGATCTTCGTCAGGGTGAAGCCGTTGCCGGTGACCGTTCCGCCGCCGCCGATGTCGAAGCGGTTCGTGTCGTTGCCGATCGAAGCGTCCGCGGTGAGGACGAGATTCTTCACGCCGCCGCCGGAAGAAGTGATGCCGGGGCCATTGTTCACGATCGCCCCGGTGCCGCCGGGGCCGGTGCCGCCGATGGTGTAGGTGTAGAGCGAGCCGGGGGTCATCCCGTTCAGGTCCACCTGCGCGCCGTCGGCGACGGTCACGCCGGAAGTGGCCCCGAAAGCCAGGTTATTGCCCATCACCAAGGTGCCGGCGTTCACCGCGACCGGGCCGGTGAAGCTGCTGGTTTCCCCGCCCAGCGTCACGCTGCTGGTATTGTTCATCACGATGCTGGATGAGCCGGAGAGCCCGGAAAGCTGGCCGTCCAGGGCGTAAGGCTGGTCGCCGTTCAGCGTCACGATGCCCGCCTGGATGTTTCCGGACAGGAGGACCGGATAGACGGCCGAGCTGTTGTCGAAAGTGACATTGTCGAAAGGCAGGAAACCGGTTGGATTCGCGCCTTCCAGGAAGTTCACGAAGGGCGGATCGGCCAGGCTGGTCCAGAGATCGTTTTCCGCACCGGTCCACAGGAGATCCCGGGACACGGGCGGAGCTCCGATCCGGATTTTCCCGGAGCCGAAGAACTGCCCGAGCTGCACGTCCGCTCCGGAGCCGAAGGCGCCGACCGTGCCGGAGGTGTAGGTGTCCTCCCCGACCGTGAGGGAACCCACGATGTCCTCGATGCCGTGCTGGAGATCGAGGGTGGCATCGGCGGCCACCGTGAGGCTGCTTTCGTCATCGAGGAAGGCTTCCTCCATGACCAGGGTGCCCGCGCTCACCGTCGTGGGGCCGGTGTAGGTGCTCAGGCCGGAAAGGGTGAGCGAGCCGTTGCCGAGCTTCTCCAGGCCGCCGGACCCGGTGAGGACGTTGGTCACGGTCACGAAGTTCTCGTCGGTGTCGAATTTCAGCCCGCCTTCCATCAGGTGGACGAAAAGGCCCTGGAAGAAGCTGCCGTTGTTCGCATGGCTCGTCGCTTTCACCGTGCCCCCGTCGGCATGGAGCACGAGCGAGGTTTCGCTAGCGGCCAGGGAGCTGGAGCCTTTCCGGATCGAACCGGTGGCGATGGTGCCGCCGTTCAGGTTGATGATGCCGTCCACGGCGCTTCCGGCGTTGTTCCCGCCCACCACGATCGTCACGGCGTTCAGCACCGCGGTGCCGGCGATGTTCAAAGTGCCCTTGGTATTGTTCGCCCCGCTCGTGCCGGAGCCGAATTGGCCGACGACGAGGGTGCCGGTGCCGAGGTTGAATTCCGCGTCACCGCTCAGGGTGAGCGTTCCCTGCGCGTTCCCGCCGCCGGCATTGCCGATGTTCATCTGGCCCACGGAGTTGGCATTGAAAACGCCGCCGCTCATGGCGATGGTGGCGCGGGCTCCGGAGGCGACGCCCATGCTCAGGGAGCTGCCGGCGTGATTCACCGTCCCGCCGCTCACGTTGAAGTTGGCGTTGCTGCCGTTCCCCCAGGAGAAGGTGGCTGTTTCCAGCGTGCCGTCGTTCAAGTTGTAGGTGGGATTCCGCGATGCGCCGCCGCCGCCGAAGCGGAACGCCCCGGCATTCAGGGTGCCGCCGTTTTGGGTGAAGACCCCGGCCCCGCTGGACACGTTCAGGTCCAGGCCGGAGAGCTCGGCCGTGTCCCCGGCCTGGAAAGTGATGTCGTAGCTTCCGTCTGCGATCGCCTTGTCGCTGGCGGCGGGAACGCTGCCGCCCGTCCACTGGGCGGGATCGTTGTAATTTCCGGTGCCTCCCGCCCAGGTGATGTCGGCTGCCGTCGCATTTCCGGCAAGAGTACACAGGGCGACGCCCGCGGCGGTGCAGGCGAGCCGGTGGCAATAGGATGATTCAGGGGTACGGGTTCGTTTCATGATCTTGGGTTCGAGGTCGGGTTGGTCGGGATTCTTGGTTTGGATCCGGGGTCCTTGCAGGCAGGCCGGAGATTACGGGAACCTCCGGCCTGCCCGCGGCCCGTGACCCGGGAAAGCAGGTGGAAGGCGTCTCAAGGGCGGCGCGGAGAGCGCCGGCGGAGCAAGGCCAGCAGTCCGAGCGAGCCGAGCAGGGCGGCGGAGGGCTCCGGCACGGCGGTCCAGCGGACGAAGTGGTCGCCGTTCCCGTCCGTAAAAGTACTAAAATCGCCGTAGTCGTCCGAAGCCAGCCCGTTGGCATCCAGCACGGGTCCGGCGGAGAGCGTGAAGGTATCCGCGCCGCCCGCGCTGCCGTCGATCACCAGCCAGCTCCGGTCGGAATCCCAGAAGATGTCCGTGAAGTCGGTGGTGGAGCCCGCGCCGTTCAGAACGAGGTCGATGGTGGCGCCGGAAGCGACATCCACGGAGCCTCCGCTGACGTCGATGGCATCGAACCCGGCGGTCAGGCCGCGGTCTCCCTCCGTATCGGCGGCGAGTTCCCAGGAGAGGGTTCCGGCGGCGAGGTATTGCAGCCCGGCCGTGAAGGTCTGGAGGCCCGGGCTGGCACCCACGGTGTGGATGCCCTCGATGGTGGTGGCCCCGTGGATCGTGCCGGAGCCGGAGAAGGTCGCGCCCGCCTCTACGGCCAGGGGACCGGCGATCTCCGCCCCCGCGGCGAGGTGGAGCTCCCCTTGCTCGACCGTGGTGGTGCCGGCGTAGGTATTCACGCCGGAGAGGGCGAGCGTGCCAGCGCCTTGCTTCACCAGCCCGCCCGTGCCGGACATCGGGTTGGAGATGCCGGTGGCATTGCCGTTGGTGTCGAATTTCAAGCCCCCGGAGCCGAGGTTGACGAAGATCCCCTGGAGGAAGTTGGCGTTGTTCGCATGGGTGGTGGCCCGGATCGTGCCTCCGTTCGCATTCAGCACGATCTGGGTGGAGCTGGAGGCCAGGAAGGTATTCCCCCGGCGGATGGAACCGGTGGAAAGGGTGCCGCCGTCCAGATTCACCACGCCGTTCACCCAGCTCCCGGCGTTGTTCCCGCCGATCACCACCGACGCGGCATTCAAACTCGAGTTGCCGGACATCGTGAGCGTGCCCAAGCTGTTGTTCGAGCCGCCGTTGGTGCTCGTATTGCCGAATTGCCCGACCACGACCGTTGCGGAGCTCGCGTTGAATTCGGCGTCACCGCCCAAGGTGATGGTGCCGCGCCCGTTGCCGCTGCCGGTATTGCCCAGGTTGAGCTGGCCGACGTTGTTGGCATTGAAGGTTCCACCGGTCATCGCGATGGTTCCGCGCGCTCCGCTCGCGATCCCGAGGCTCAGGCCGGTGCCGGTCAACGTCGCGGTGCCGCCGCTCACGTTGAAAGCGGCGGAGCTACCGTTTCCCCAGGTGAAGTTGCCCATCTCCAGCGTGCCGCCGGAGAGGTTGTAGATCGGATTGCGGGATGCGCCGCCGCCGCCGAAGCCGAGGGTTCCGAGCGTCAGGCTGCCGCCGCTCTGGTTGAAGGTGGTGGAGCCGCTGCCGAGATTCAGGTTCAGCGCGGCCAGGGTGATGTCGTCTCCGGGATTGAAGGCGATGACGGAGCCGCTGCCGTCCGCGCTGGCGGTGTCTCCGGCCCCGTCGGGTACATTGACGCCGCCGGTCCATTTGGTCGGATCGGTGTAGTCGCCGTTTCCGCCCGCGATCCAGCTATTGCTGGCGGCGTGAAGCAGCCCGCCGGACAAGGCCATGGCGGAGGCAGAGAGGAGCAGGGAAGCGCGCTTCCGGGCGCGCAGGGGGAGCGGTTCTCCGGTGGAGAGGAGGGTTTTCATGGGTTGACGGATTGAGGTGGGAAACGGCCTCCGGAAATTCCCGCGGACACCCTTGGGCAGGTGCGGGGCGGGCCTTCGGTCGTTTCCCGGCCTCTACGGCATGCTTCCGCGGGGACCAAACCAAACGGCACGGTCGAAAGGGTCCGGAAGCAGCGGATCGGCCTCGAAATGCCGTTACAATCCGTCTCGAAATCGGCGCAAGCCTTTGGAAAGCGACTATTTGCGGCCGCGGTGCGCGCTGTTAGAAAAAAATCGGCGTGCGGTCGCCGCGAAGCGTCACGGCTTCACCCGAAAGAGTGAGCTTGCCTCTTGAGAATAAGAGGGCCGGGGAAAAGGGTTTCAGGTTCTCTCCCCG
>CBFGVD010000103.1:0-9221 GCA_965651965.1 uncultured Verrucomicrobiaceae bacterium
CGTTTTCTTCCATCGCGCCCGCTCCCGGAGAATGGTGGAGCGGCAGCACGGCGGAAGAACTGCGCGTGCCGGTCGGCCGCAGCGGCGCGAAGAAATTCCAATGGCTGGCCCTGGGGAAAGGCACGCGCCAGCACGCACTGATCGCGGGCAAGACAGGGTCGGGAAAATCCACGCTCTTCCACGTGATGATCGTGAACCTCGCCCTCCATTGCAGCCCGGACGAGGTGGAGTTCTACCTGGTCGATTTCAAAAAGGGCGTGGAATTCAAGTGCTACGGGGCGCAGCGCCTGCCCCACGCGCGGGTGGTGGCGATCGAGAGCGACCGGGAATTCGGCCTCGGCGTGCTGCACCGCGTGGACGAGGAACTCCGCCACCGCGGCGAGCTGTTCCGCAAGCACGGCGTGCAGGATCTCGCGGGCTACCGCAAGGCTTCCGGCGAACCTTTGCCGCGCACGCTGCTGATGATCGACGAATTCCAGGAGCTCTTCACCGAGGACGACTCCGTCGCCCAGACGGCCTCGCTGCTGCTGGACCGCATCGTGAGGCAGGGCCGGGCTTTCGGCATCCACGTGATCCTCGGCTCTCAGACCCTCGGCGGGGCCTACACCCTGGCGCGCGCCACGCTCGGCCAGATGGTCGTGCGCATCGCCCTCCAGTGCAACGAGGCGGACGCCTACCTGATCATGGACGACGACAACCCCGCGCCGCGCCTGCTGACCCGGCCGGGGGAAGGGATCTACAACGACAATGCCGGCGCGGTGGCGGCAAACAGTCCCTTCCAGGCCGTGTGGCTAGCGGAGGAGGAGCGGAACGATTACCTGACACGGATCGCGGAGCTGGCCGCGGCTCGCGGCTGCCGGCATGCCGCGCCGGTGGTCTTCGAGGGGAATGCTCCCGCCGACCTCGCGGCGAATCCTTTGCTCGCCGCCCTGCTCGATTCCCCGCCGCAGGAGCGGCCCGCGGCACCGAGGGTATGGCTGGGAGCACCGAATTCGATCAAGGAACCCGCCGGTGCCGTTTTCACGCGGGGCAGCGGCAACAATCTGCTGGTGGTCGGCCAATCCGAGGAACGGGTCTCGCTCCTGCTGTCCCTGGCGACGCTTTCGCTCGCGGCGGGTCACCCGGCGGGGGATGCACGTTTTATTGTTCTCGACCCGTCGGGGAGCCAGGGTTGGTCCGCGCGTTTGAAGGCGGCCCTTCCGCACGGATTCCGCGTGGCGGGCCCCGCGGCGACCGCGGAAGTTTTCGCGGACCTGGCCGCGGAGCTGGAAGCACGCGCCGGCGGAGCGGGAGGCCCGGCGGTTTTCGTGGTGATCCACGGATTGCAGCGCTTCAAAAAGCTCAGGCAGGAGGAAGATTTCCTTTTCGCGATGGATGACGGACCTTCCGGCCCCGACCCTGCAAAGGTGCTGGCCGAGCTTGCGAGCACCGGTCCTGCATCGGGAATGCACCTGCTCGCCGGTGCGGACACCTGGAACAACGTCAGCCGCTGGCTGCCGCGCAAGGTGATGGCGGAATTCGGCATGCGCGTCCTCTTCCAGATGAGCGCGAACGATTCGGCGAATCTCGCGGATTCCCCGGCCGCGGGCAAGCTCGGGTTGCACCGGGCGCTTTTCTACAACGAGACCCTGGGAAGCATGGAAATCTTCCGACCCTATGCCGAACCGGATACGGCATGGTGGGCTACGGTTGCCGCGGCGATGAAAAAACGGATTCCGGGCGGGGGGTAGCGGAGACCCTTTGGACTGCGGCGGCACGACGCCGCTTTGGGGGAAAAGGCCGCTTCCAGCCCGCGCCTTTTCCGGAATCGACATGTCGATTCCGCTCAAACGCCCCCGGCCCGTTCCACCCGAAAAGCCAAAGCGCGGTCATGCCCGCGCAGTCCAAAGCATCTTCGCGCCGCGAAACGCGGCCGCGGAATCACGGCTCGGCAACGGGAAGGGCTTCCACCGGTTCCTGGAGAACCCTGCGCGCCATTTCCCGCCTTTTGGTGAAAAGCCGTTTCACCAGCCAGAGGGCGGCGACCGTGGCGACGATCTGCCAGAACATGAAGGCCCGCGGAACCGCCCGCGCGATTTCCACCGGCAGCTCGGAGAGGCTCAGCAGGCTGCCCGCGGCATAGAAGGGCGTGCTGAGGGGCGAGAGGGAAATCAGCCACGCCGCCGCGGGCAGGAGGCGGTCTCCCACCGGCAGCAGCACCGCCCCGGCCATCACCGGCACCACGCCCGCGAAAATCGCCGTCAGAGTGACGGCCCGGCCGCCCCAGGTCTCCAGCATCAGTTGGAAAACCAGGCCTGCCGCCAGCGTCACGAGGGCAAAGTGGACGAAGATTCCGGCGGGGAGCCAGTGGCCCGGGAACCAGTGGGATTCCACCAGCCCGCGGGTGAATAGGAACCAGCCGCCCGCTCCGGCCAGGGCCATGACGATGACGAACCAGAACGAAGTCGCCGGATCGGAGAGCAGGGGCAGCGAGTTGCGGCCCTGCTTCCGCGCCCGCCTCCAGCCCTTGAGCTGGCTTTCCGGCGCGGGCGTGATGATCCCGCCGAGGAGGAAGATCAGCAGAAGGGTGAAAAGCCCGTATACGCCGGACATTACCACCGCTTCCTCGGGTTTGGGAGCCCAGTCCGGGGAGAGCCGGACATAGCGGGCCATGGCGCGGCTGGGGAAAAGCTCGCCGGTATCGATCAGCGGCAGGGCGTTCCCCAGCAGCAGGACCTGGATCCAGATGAAGAAGCCCGTGGCCCACAGTTTTCCCAGCAGGTGGGATTCCTCCCTCCGCCATTTGCGGCAGAGCATGATGATGAAGGTGAGGATCAGCGCGAGCTGGGAGAAGAGGGTGAAAACCAGCTCCGAGAAATCCAGGCCGAAGAATTTCACCACCGGCACGAAACGGCGGAAGGTCTTCAGCGGTCCCGCCATCGCTTCCGGCAGCATTTCCGGCAGCATTTCCTCCACCACCGGGGTGATCGTCAGATATTTGAAGAAGACCAGGCCGAACTTCGAGAGCTGCGGCACGATGGTATAGAGCGAGAAGACCAGGCCCATCGAGGCCAGGAAGGCCCAGCGGCGGTTTTTCGCCACCGTGCCGGTGAGCAGGCCGGTGAAATGATAGACCAGGGTGGTGGAAAAGAGAGCCGTGTAGAGCTGCAGCCAGACCGTCGCCTTCACCTCGCCCTTCCAGAAAAGCCAGGCGGCGAAAGGAAGCGTGGCGAGGAACATCACGTATTCCCGCACCGGCAGGCCGAGGACGTAGCCGAGCACCTTCGAGAGCGGGGACATCGGGATCAGGCGCTGGTAGTCGATCACCCCTTCGTCCCGCTCCGCCGTCATGCCCCCGGCCACCTGTGCCGTGCCCAGCACGAAGAGGATGACCCCTTGGAGAACCAGCATCGACATCAGGGCCCCGCGGGCGGCATCCATCATGTGCTTCTTCAGGATGGCGGCGGAGTCCACCTGGTCCTGCACGTTGATCATCGCCGTCTCTACCGCATGGCCGCCCCGGCTGGTGCCGGTGGTGTGGGCCATGGCGACCATGAAGCCTGCGATCAGCACCGTGAGCAGCAGGCCGATGCCGAGCCCCCGCGGGCGGAGGCGGGAGCGGCAGTAGCGGCGGAAGATGGGATTGTCCCAGATCCGCCACGCGGGGTGGGGAGGGAGCGGGGCGGGAGGATTCATGCGCGTCGGTTGTTTTCGGCCACTTCCACCAGGATGTCCTCGAAGGAGGAACGTTTCTCCTCGAAGGCCCGCAGGCGGACCCCCGCGGCGATAAGGCCTTCCATCAGATCCGCCTGATCTTCGTCGCTGCCTTTGAAGCCGAAGACGAGCTGGTGAGGGTGGATCTGCAGATCGTGCACGCCTTCGCGGGCGGAGAGCCAGGAGGCGGCCTCCTCCGCCTTGCCGAGCACGGCGGCGGTGATGACCCGTTCGGTATTGCCGAGCTGCTGGCGCACCTCGTCCACCGTGCCGGAGGCGAGCAGCTTCCCCAGGTTCATCACGCACAGGGAGGTGCACATCTCGGCGAGTTCGCTGAGGATGTGGGAACTCACAAAGATCGTCGCGCCGGTCTTGGCCAGGCGGCGCAGGGCGTTGCGGAGGTCGCGACGCGCCAGGGGGTCCAGGCCGCTGGCGGGCTCGTCCAGGATCAGCACGCGGGGCCGGTGCAGGAGCGTCTTGGCCAGCACCACCCGCTGGGTCTGCCCGCGGGAGAGCTCCTTGCACCACTTCTCCCGTTGCGGGGTCAGGGCGACTTCTTCCAGGCACTCCGCCACGCGCTCGCGGCGCTGCGCCTTCGTCCCGATCCCGTAGGCGGCGGCATGGAAATCGAGGAATTCCCACACCTTCATGTCGGAGGGCACGGGTGCCAGGTCCGGCATGTAGCCGACGATCCGGCGCGCCTCCGCGATCTGTTCCCGGATGTCGATGCCGTCCAGGAAGACATCGCCGTAAGTCGGTTCCATCAGCGTGGTCAGCACCCGGAAGGTGCTGGTCTTGCCCGCGCCGTTCGGCCCCACCAGGCCGAAGACTTCCCCCGGCGGCACGGTCAGGGAAAGGTCGTTCACGGCGATGAAATCCCCGTAGTCCACCCGCAGCGAGCGGACATCGATGGCGGGGCGGGGCGAATGCCCGGCGGCTTCGGCAAGGTTCATCGGGATCAATAATCGAGCTGGTCGAGGAGGTCCCAGTTGGAGGGCAGGCTCATGCCGATCGCGTTCATGTCCTTTTCCGCCTCTTCCCGGCGGCGCTGGCGCTCGGCTTCGTAGGCTTCCCGCTGCTCGGGGCGCAGCACGGCGAGCATGGCGTCCCGCGGGCTGCCGCCCGGCGTGGTGCCGATATCCCCGGCTTCGCCCTCCAGCTGCATCCCCGGATCATAGTCGGGGGAACTGCGTGCCATGATGCCGAAGACCTGGTCGCGCTGTGTCTCGTCCAGATCCACGATGTCGTCCAGGCGCTGCACCCGGGTATCCGCGTGGTTCTGCACCCGCTGGACCCGTTCGTTCATCCGGGTTTCCTTGAATTCGGCGAGCTTGTCCCCTTGCAACATCCCGGCCATGACCTCGTCCAGGCCGTCGTCCGCGCGCGTCTTCGGGCTTTCGCGGGCCAGATCCTCCAAGGTGGTGCCGGGCGCGCCCACCAGGTCGGACCAGCGCTTGGCCTCGATCTCGGCCTTGTGCCGGAACCAGTCCTTGAGCGTTTTCTGCTGGGAGGGGCTGAGATCGTATTTCCGCGAGAGCTCGCCCGTCATGCGGTCGATCATTCTCTGTTGCTCGCGCACGCGCATGCGGTCGAAAAGCGGGGCAAGCTCCCGAACGAAGGGCTGGAAGGCGCGGAAGACATCGTCCGGATCCACCATCCGGCCTTCCTTGACGTCTTCGGCGATCCGGCGGGCTCCGAACATGAAGTCCTCCCCCGGCTTCCGCCGCGCCCGCGGGCCGGATTCCAGGGCCGCCAGGCGGTTGTTGGCTTCCTTCAGCTCCACCTCCAGGCGGGCGGCACGTTTCTCCGGAGAGCCCTCGGCCCCCGGCAGGCTGTCCCGGAAAAGGGCCGCCCCCGCCCCGCCGATGGCGAGGCCGATCAAGAGGGGCACCGCGGTGCGGAGCGATTGTGCGAATGGCATGGCTGTAGGAATCTTGTCGGGATATCCCGTCCCGCCCGTGTGAAAGGGGGATGAAAGGATGATGGATTTAGCCGGTATCCTGTGACGTATCCCATGGGAATGACAGGGGATTCTTTCCATTGACCGATCCTTGCGGTAGATCTCGCCGGTCATGCGGATTCTTTTCTGGATCGTCTTTTTCAGCGCCGCGACGGCTTCCGCCGCCGAGAAGCGGATCGCCGTATTCGTGGGTCTTTGCGACAACGCCACCCAGGGAATCGTCAAGGTGGGGGCGAAAATCGGGGACGGCGACAAGCCGGACGCGAACCTCTACTGGGGCTGCACCGACGGCTTGAAATCCTGCTTCGAGGCCAGCCGGGCTTGGAAACTCGAAAAGAGCGAAAAGGAGACCGGGGATGAACGCATTCTGGAGCGCTTGAGTTTCCGGCATGCTTCGGGGAAAGCCGTGCTGGTGGCTGAAGCTTGGCGGGGCTCGAAGCTGAAGGAGTGCTATGAGGCCTGCGAGGAAGCGATGCTCTCGGGAGAAAACGACCTCGTGGCCTTCATCGGTCACAACGTGCTCATGGATGTCTCCATCGACGCCCCCGTCCGCAAGGCCGCGGGAAAAACGGACGGGATCCTGCTCTGCTGCATGAGCGAACGGTTTTTTCGGAAGCCGGTGCTGACGACCACCCAACTGATGTATCCCGGATCTTTCATCCTGCGGGATGCCCTGGAGCCCTGGCTGGCAGGGAAAGGGCCGGATGCGCTCCGGGATGCCGCGGGAAAGGCCTACGCCCGGAATCAGAAAATCAAACCGGCCGCGGCGAAGGGCGTCTTCGCGCGGCCGGTCCGGTGAAGTTTTTCCTCAGATCCCGGTAGGGTGTGCGGAGGTGACGACCTTCGTCTTGCCCCATTCGTCGCCCAGGCGGAGCAGGGGCTCGCCCTTCTCTTTTTTCTGGTAGAGGATGTAGGCCTCCACGAACCCGAAGAAGGGGATCGCGAGGGGAATGTTCCGCACGATGCTGGCCTGCCAGTTTCCGGTAAGGCGGTTGCCCGCGGTGTCCACGGCGCGGATCTTCATGAGCCGCTTGCCGAGGCTCTGGCCTTCCAGGAAGGGCAGGGCGTCCCTGCTCAGGATGTAGGCGGTGGCGACCAGATAGCCCAGGACGGCCGGCAGCAGCACGTCGATGATGATCGCGATGCCCATGCAGACGAAGCAATCGATGATCGTTGCGATGACCCGGGTGTCGAAAGCGGCCTCCGCGCCCGGCTTCGGGGCTTCCTCTTCCCCGTCCGCGGAGGTGCTTGCCGCCGGTGCCGCTTTTTCCACCGGAGGCGGGGTCGCCGCCGGTGGCGGTGGCGGCGGGAGGTCCGGCATGGGCGGTCCCGGAGGCGGAGGCGCCAGATCCGGCGGCGGCATGGCCGAGGGAGGCGGCGGCGGCGGAAGATCGGGCGGAGGAGGAACGGACGACGGTTTCGGCTTCTCTGGCTCGTTTTCCATGGCTTTCCGCGGACTCTAGCAGAAAGAGCCGCCGCGGTCGAGAAGCAATCGGGTGGGAGCGTTCCTTAGAAGCCGATCATCGAGACCAGTTCCTCGTCGCTGTAGTCGCCGAGGTGCTCGGAGGCGGCGAGGAAAACCTCGGTCTCATAGTCATCCTGAAGATCCGCCAGGGAGGGATCGGGAGCGCTCTGCTCCACCACCACGGGCGAAGGGGAGCCGTTGCCGGGCTGCGATTGCAGCACGGCCACCACCGTCACCAGGGCGGCGGCACCGGCCAGCGCCCCGCCGAGGGCCGCGGGGATGACGAGCCGCGACCACCAGGGTTTCGCCGGGGTTTCCAGGCGGGCGGCGCGGACCACATCCGCGGCGAATTGCGGGCCCGGGCGGCGGGCCGGGCTCTGCCTCAGGAGCTCCCAGAGGGGGTCCTTTTCGAAATCACCGGAGGAGTGGTCGCGCTTCATCGCAGGCGGGGATGCAGTTTCTTGTGCGGGAAACCGGCTTGCGAGGCAAAAGTTGCGCCGGATTTCAGACCCCGCGCCGGTCACCCCACAGGCGGACGTGCAGGCGGTCGCAGAATCTCCAGCCGTGAAGCAGGCAGCATGCCGCCGTATCCGCGGCGTGGCGGTCCAGCTCCGCCGCGGTGCGGCCCTCCGGCATGACCAGGACGCGCTCCGGCGGAATGGAGTATTCCCGGGTGAAGGCGAGGATTTCCGCGGCGTCCTCCGGTCCGCGAGCGACGAATTTGAACCAGGCCTTCGGCTCCGCGGCAAAGGCTGCCAGCACCGCGGGCGCGGTCCGCAGCCGCTCCTCCATGCCGGAATTGGCCAGTTTCGGGGAAACGTTGAACTGGTCCACCGCGGCCCGGAACGCCGGCGATGGCATCTTGGTGCCGTTCGTCTCGATCTCGAAAACATAGGCGGGGTCGATGGCCCGCAATCCCGCGATCACCTCCAGCCAGCCCTCCTGCTGGAGCAGGGGCTCGCCGCCGGTGAGGACCACCCGGCGGCAGGGGTAGGCAGCCACGCGCCGCACGATCTCCCCCGCCGCGAGCTCCAAGGTCACTTCGGCCTTCCGGTGCTTCCGGTAGGCGGGATCCGCGTCCTTTTCGTGGGTCCAGGGGGTGCCCTCGAAATTCCACGTATGGTCGGTATCGCACCACCGGCAGTGGAGGTTGCAGAGGGAGGAGCGCACGAAAACGGCGGGCAAGCCGGCGGACACCCCTTCGCCCTGCAGGGTGAAGAAAATTTCCGGTCCGTCGTTCAGGCGCGCGAGGAGCATGCCGGGAAGAAACCATCAAATCCGGGGCTTCCAATCTCCAATCGCGGCCGGGATTGGGGATTGGCAGCAGGGGGGCGCGGCGGTTTCCCTCGCGGCATGAGCATCATCACCGGCCGCGGCGACTCGGGAGAGACCGATCTTTTGTTCGGCCGCCGCATCGCGAAGACTTCCCTGCGCATACGGGTGCTCGGTTGCCTGGACGAACTGAATGCCGCGCTGGGGCTGGCGCGCGCGGCGGGCGCGGCCCCGGAGGCGGAAGCGATCATCGACCGCGTGCAGGAGCAACTGGTCGGCCTGATGGGGCAATTCGCCTGCCTGCCGGGGGATGTGGAGCGCTATGCGGAGGCGGGCTTCGCGGCGGTGGGGGAGGCGGAGCTGGAGTGGGTGATTGCCACCGCGAAGGACTTCGAAAGCCGGGGAATCGTCTTCAAAGGCTGGGCGCGGCCCGGAGCGGACCACTCCCTCGGGCGGGCGGGGCTGGATTTCGCCCGCACGGTGGCACGCCGGGCGGAGCGCGCGGTGCTGGAACTGCACGAAAGCGGCGAAGAAGTGCCGGAGTTGCTGCGGCTCTATTTCAACCGGCTCTCGGACCTGATGTGGATTCTTGCCCGGGCGGCCTGAGGATCACCCAGGTGGCGCCCCAGCCGCCCTGTGCGGCAGGGTAGTGGAACTCCTGCACCTCCGGGATCTTCCGTAGCAGGGCATGCACGCCTTCCCGCAAAGTGCCGCTTCCCTTGCCGTGGATCACGCGTACCCCGCGGATACCCGAGCGCAGGCATTCGCCGAAGTATTCGGGCAGAAGCTCCCCGATTTCGGAAGGGCGGAAGGCATGAAGATCCAACTCGC
>CBFGVD010000104.1:0-9214 GCA_965651965.1 uncultured Verrucomicrobiaceae bacterium
GCGGTGCCCGAGGATGCCCGCGGCGTCCGCGCCTTTGCTCACCTTGTCGCCGCTCGATCCGGCATAGAGTGCGTCGGAATACACCAGCGAGCCCGCGGTGATTCCCGGTTCGGCATCACCGAAGGCGGCGTCGGCCCATGCGCCGGTGTATCCGGTCACCGCGGGATTTTGGCCGGGAAGCTCCCCGGCGGAATAGCCGGAAAAGGAGTCATGGCTCAGGACGGCGGCGTGCAGCGGGCAAATGGCGGCGATGGCAGCCGAAAGAACGGCTCCGATGGGTTTTGGATTTTTCATGGGTCGGAAAAAGGAGCCGGGGTTCTTGCGGCTCTTCTCCGACAGGCGGATTTTCCATCCGGAACAGGACAGGAATCCTGAGAAATATTTTCCGCGCCTATTCTCCGATCATCGCGGCAGCCTCGCGGTGGAGGATCCGGGCATTCACCCAGTCGTACCAGAAGCCCTCGTCGTTTCCGCCGCGAGGGATCGTTCCCGCTCCCGTCTTCTCCATCACCGGTGCGGCCGCCAGGTTCAGGAATGCCCGGGCATTTCCCGGCCGGCCGCCGCGATGCTCGATCATGGCCAGCACCGCCTGCACGGAAGCGAGGCGTGCCGGATTCTCGCGCGGGATGGCGATGCTCCGGTTCGCCCAGGTCATGGCTGCAGCATCGTCGCCGCTGCGATATCCTGCCAGAGCCAGGGCGAAGCAGCTCCAGGCCGCCAGATGCTGGTTGCGTGCCACGGCGCTTGTCTTGTCGTCCACCGCCCCGGAGACGACCCGCTCCAGCGGCCGCAACCGGTCCAGGACCTCCCGATCGGCCGGCAGCAGCAGGCACGCCTTCAGCACCTGCTCGGCGACCACGGGATGAGTGGTTTCGGAAAACCGGGAGAGCGCCAGCGTGCGGATCCGTTCGTATTCCTCCACATCGCCGGTGAAAACCAATGCCGCGGCGGCCGGCAGGAGATTGCGGGAAATGCTATCGTTGTCGGAGGGATCCACGCCGGAGATCGCGCGCGCCAGGGAAGCATACCGTTCGGCCGTCTGCTCCATGCGCCCTTCGCCCAGATGCCAATCCCCCACCGCGCGGAAGGACTGCGCCGCCTCCAGCGACGAGGGCGTTTTCTCCACCGGCACCAAGGACAGCAGGCGATCGGCCTCCTGCATGTTGCCGTAGCCGATGGCCACCGCCGCCTGGGAAACCAAGCCGCGATGTTCCGCCGCTTGCCGGAGGACCGCCTCATTGGCGCGGGCCTCCTTCTCGCGGAAATAAAGGCCGGTCGAGACCCCGAGCCCCCCGAGAAGCCCGGCGATCGCGATCCCCGTCGCGAGGACCGTCCCCTTGTTCCGCCGGACCAGTTTCCCCCAGCGATAGCTGCGGCTGGGCGGCCTGGCCTTCACGGGCTCATCGTTCAGATAGCGCCGCACGTCTTCCGCCAGCCCGTTCGCCGTCTCGTAGCGGCGCTGGCGTTCCTTCGCCATCGCCTTCATCACGATCCAGTCGAGATCGCCGGCCTTGGCCTTCCCCGAGTTTGCGGACGGCGGGGGAGGGTCTTCTTCGTGCAGGATACGGCGTGTCGCCTCCGGCCCCGCATCCGTCAACCGCTGCGGATCGAAGGGCGGGCGGCCGCCCACCAGTTCGTATAACAAGGCTCCGAGGCCGTAGATATCGCTGCGCGTGTCCACATCCCCGCCGCCCCCCGCTTGCTCGGGGCTCATGTAGGCAGGCGTGCCGAGAAACTGGCCGCGCTGGGTCATCGTCGCTTTACCGTCCTCGCCGCCGGCCGTCGCCTTGGCGATGCCGAAATCGATCACCTTCGGCACCGGTACCCCGTCATGTTCCCTGACAAGCACGTTCGAAGGCTTGATGTCGCGATGGATCACACCCTTCTGGTGCGCGTGCTGGATCGCCTGGCATGCTTGCACGAAAAGCCCCAGGCGCGCCCGGAGCGC
The DNA here is from genome assembly GCA_965651965.1 of uncultured Verrucomicrobiaceae bacterium. Lineage (GTDB taxonomy): Bacteria > Verrucomicrobiota > Verrucomicrobiia > Verrucomicrobiales > Akkermansiaceae > Haloferula. Next base: position 1,949 of record CBFGVD010000104.1, read on the forward strand.
GAGCCCGGCAGATTCGCAGAAATCCGTGATCTTCTCGCCGTCAACCAGTTCCATCACGAAAAACGGCCGCCCCGTGGAGGTGGTGCCGGCATCCAGCACGCGGGCGATGTTCGGGTGGTCCATCATCGCCAGAGCCCGCCGCTCCAGCTCGAAGCGCGCGATGACATTCTCGGTATCCATGCCCAGGCGTATGACCTTCAGGGCCACTTCCCGGCGCACCGGTTCGAGTTGCTCGGCCCGATACACCACGCCGTGGCCGCCTTCTCCCATCCTCTGGAGCAGCCGGTAACGACCGATGCATGCTCCCGATGCGGCCAATTCCGCGGATTGCCGTGCGGTCACGCCCTCCTCGCCTTCCAGGATGGCGATCTTGTCCACGCCCGCAGGCATCTTCACCGCCGGGATGTCGAAAAAGTCCTCCGCATCATCCTGCAGCGCCAGCAGCTTCTCCAACTGCCCGCGCAATTCGGGATCGCCGTGACAGGCTCGATCGAGGAAGGCGGCACGCTCCGCCGGATCGGCGATGCCCGCCGCCGCTTCAAACAAGACCCTCTCGATGCTCTTGGCATAGTCCATCGTTCAAGGGGCCTCCTCCCGGATCATCTGGAATAGCCGCGCCTTCGCATAGGCCCACTGCCGCCGTACCGTGCGCTCGGTCACCCCGGAAATTCCCGCGATCTCGCTCTCCGTCAAGCCGCCGAAGAACTTCAGCGAGACCACCCGCGCGCTCTCCGGGTCCTCGGTTTCGAGCCGCTCCAGCATCTCGTCGATCAGCAGCACCCGGTCATCCCGGCTGGTGTCGGCCATGTCGAACTCGGCAATGTCGAGTTTCTCCCCCCGTTCGCCGCGTTTCGCCGCGGATTTTTCGCGGGCGCGGTCCACCAGGATCCTGCGCATTGCCTGGGCGGCGGCACGGAAAAAATGCAAGCGGTCGCTCCAGTCCCTTTCCCTGCCGCCGGACAGTTTCAGCCATGCCTCGTGGACCAGTGCCGTGGGTTGCAGGGTCTGGCCAGGCCGTTCTCCCGCCATCCGTTTGGCGGCCAGATGCCGGAGCTCGTCATAGACCAGCGGCAGCAACTCCTCCGAGCGCAGGCTCCCGTCGGAATCCAATGCATGGAACACTCTGGAGAAATCGTCGGACATCGGCAGCACGGGCAAATTGAGCTTTGTATATCCCGCTGTCCACGGCGGAGTTCGGACAGGGACCGCCGCGTGAGGTTTCTCCGGAAATTGCTTTCCGCCGGATTTGCCGGTGGGTTCCGCGGAGGCCCGCAAAGGGCCCTGCACCGGGGAAGAGGTGATGTTCCGGGCCCAGCCCGCCGGCGTGGCGGTTGCCCGGGTTGCGACTGAGCAGGCCCGGGATCAAAGGGGTTCCATCAACCGGTAGCCGATTCCCGGCTCGTTCCGGATCAGGAGCGCCCCGCCCACTTTCTTCCGCAGGAGATTCGCATAGACCCGCAGATAGTGGGTCTGGTCCTCCGCCTGGGGTCCCCATACTTCCCGCAGCAGTTGCCTCTGGGTCACGATCCTGCCCGGATGCCGCACCAGCGCCCGCAGGAAGGCGAATTCCGTCGGGGTCAGCTTCAGCTCCTCGCCTTTCAAGACAGCCTCGTGCCGGTCCAGGCGGAGCAGCAGCGGGCCGAAGACGATCTCCGGGGTGTCTTTCCCGTGGCTGCGGCGCTGGATGGCCCCCAGGCGGGCCAGCAGCTCGCCGGTGGCGAAGGGCTTGGTGACATAATCGTCCGCCCCGGATTCGAGCGCGGTGATCTTGCCTTTCTCCCCGTCCCGCACGGAAAGGATCAGAACGGGCGTGCCGCTCCACTCGCGGAGGCGGCGCAGGACCTCCAGGCCGTCCATGTCCGGCAGGCCCAGGTCGAGCAGCACCACGTCGGGCCTGTGGACGGCGCAGGCCTGGAGCCCGAGCGTGCCGTTCTCCGCCTCCCGCACCTCGTAGCCCTTCGATTCCAGCGCGAGCCGGAGCAGGCGGCGGATCTGGATTTCGTCGTCGATGATGAGGGCGATCACGGCTTTGTCAGGCTGAGGATGGCACCGCAGAGGAAGCATCCATCGTCTCCGCCTGCAAGAGGATCGAAAACTCGGCCCCGCCACCGGGGTGGTTGCGCGCGGAGACACGCCCGCCGAGAGCTTGGACGAAGCCCTTCACGATGGAGAGTCCCAAGCCTGTGCCTCCCGCGGGCGAGCCGGGAGGCCGGTAGAATTTCCCGAAAATCTTTTCCGCCTCTCCCTCGGCGATCCCCCGGCCGTGGTCGCGCACGATGAACTCCAGCCCCTTTTCCCGGAGCGCGACGGCCAGCTCCACGGGGGTGCCCTCCGGGGTGTGTACCGCGGCATTGTGGAGCAGATTGACCAGACATTGCTCCAGCAGGCTGTGGTCGGTTTTCACGAGGGGCAGGTCGGGCGGCAAATCGATCTTCAATTCGCGACGTTTCAGCAGATCCCCGGCGGTTTCCAGAGCACCGGAAACGATATCGCCCGCATCGCACCATTCCGTCACCGGCTCGATCACCGAGGCCTCCAGCCGCGTCATCTGGAGCAAGCCTTCCACGATGCGCTGGAGCCTGCGCGATGCCGTGTCGATCTCCGCCATGCAGGGATCCGGCACCGCCCGGAGCCTGTTTTCCACCGCCGCCCGGATCACCGCGATGGGGGTTTTCAGCTCGTGGGAGACGCTATCGAAAAGAGCGCGGCGCAGGCGCTCCCCTTCCTCCTGCTTCTCGGCGTATTGCACGGCCTGGATGAAATGTTCCTTTTCCAGGACGAGCGCGAGCTGGAGGGCAAAGGCTTCCATCGCCTGGCGTTCCTTGAAGGAAAGGGGGCCGGATTCCCGCCTCAAACCCACGACCCCCATGGCGGAAGTCGCCGTCTGGAGCGGAAACCAGGTGGCTTCCGCCGAAGGCAGGGTCTCCGTGAATCGCCCTGCCGGCTGGTGATTGGCAAAGGCCCATGCCGCCACCGCGAATTCGGCCTCCGAGGGCGGGAAGGCGCTCGCCGGATGTGCGGGCCGGGCCAAGGAATGATCGTCTTGCCTTACAAGCAGCACGACCTGCCCGCCGAGGATCGACTCGATCACCCGCAGCGCGGATGCCAAGCCCCGGCCCGCTTCCGGATTCAGCGCGGCCTGCTGGGTGACGCGCAGCAAGGCGTCCGTGTGCCGCTGGCGCTCCCGTTCCGCGCGCTCTTTCATACGCAGGCGGGTGGTCAGCTGGCCCATTGCCAGAGCCACCACGAAAAACATCGCGAGCATCGCCATGTCCTCCGGCTTGTCCACGTGGAAGGTGTAGCGCGGGGGGATGAAAAGGAAATTCCAGGCGAGCGCGGATACCGCCGCCATCAGCAGGGTGGCCCCGCGCCGCCATCGCATCGAGCCGAGCACGATCGCGAAGAGATAGATGAAGGCGGGCACGGTGTAGCCGCTGAAAGGAAAGGCCAGCCAGCCGGCCGCGGTCACCGCCGCCGTGAGCCCCAGCGCGGCCCCGTAGTCGTTCCACCGGGCTTCATCCGCGGGCTTGGCTCCGGTGGCAAGGCGCGGCCGCTTGCCCGCGAAAGGGCGGACCACGCAAACGTCGATATCGCCGCTCCCGGCGATCACCCGGTCGGTCAAGGTGGACTTCCAGCGATGCCTGGCGTCGGATTTACCGACCACGATCTGGCTGACATTCCGTTCCCGGGCGACTTCCAGCAAGGCGGAGGCCACGTCGTCGCCCGTGACATGCACGACCTCTCCGCCGAGTTTCCTCACCAGTGCCAGCCCGCGCGCGAGCAGTTCTTCCTCATCCGGTCCCAGCTTGCGCACGCCCTCCACCCACACGCCGAGCCAGGGGCAGCCGATGCGGGCCGCCGCCCGGCGGGTCCAGCGGACCAAGCTTTCCGAATACGGGGAAGGGGCGACGCCGACGAGCAGCCGCGCATTCGTCTTCCACGGGCCGGAATCCCGGCGCGCACGGCGGAAGTCCTCCAGATCCCGGTCCACCCGCTCGGCAGTGAAGCGCAGCGCCAGCTCCCGCAGGGCGGTGAGATTTTCCTCCCGGAAGAATCCCTCCGCGGCGGCATCCGCCCGCTCTCCCAGATAGACCCTTCCCTCCGCGAGGCGCTGGAGGAGCTTTTCCACCCCCAGATCCACGAGCTGGATTTCGTGCGCGCGGTCCAGGATCGAGTCCGGCACCGTTTCCTGAACCGCCACGCCGGTGATCTGGCGGACGATGTCCACCTGGCTCTCGATGTGCTGGACGTTGACGGTGGTGCAGACGTCGATGCCCGCATCGAGCAATTCCAGCACGTCCTGGTAACGCTTGGCGTGGCGGCTGCCGGGGGCATTCGTGTGCGCCAGTTCGTCCACCAGCAGCAGATCCGGCCTGCGGGCGAGCGCGGCATCCAGATCGAATTCCTCCAGCGTGTGCCCGCCGTATTCCAGCCGCTTGCGGGGCAGCACGTCCATCCCTTCCAGCAGCGCGGCCGTCTCCTCCCGCCCGTGGGTCTCCACGATGCCGGCGAGAACTCGGAGACCCTCCTCCCGCCGCTGCCGCCCCATCTGGAGCATCGCGTAGGTTTTCCCCACTCCCGGGCACATCCCCAGGAAAATAAAGAGCCTGCCCTTGCCGCTGCCCCGCTCCTCGCGCTGCACCCGGGCGAGGAGGAGATCGGGATCGGGGCGGCGGTCCTGGTTCATCGGTTCTGGATGGTTCCCGGGCAGCCCAACCGCTTCTCCCGGCATAGTATTGCGCGATCTCAGCGCATCGCGTCGAGCGCCACGTTCAAGCGGGCAAGATTGATGCGGTCCCCGCCCACGACGCGGGAAGGGTGGGGTTCGCAGGTCTCCTCGATCAAACGGGCGAGTTTTTCCCGGCCGGCGGCATCCAGCTTCCTGGCCTCCGCCACGCGGTCGATCTGCTCCCTTGCGGCGAGGGGATCGAGCCACACGATCCCACGCTCGTCCGGCATCGGCGCGGGATCCCCGGCATGGAAATAATCCGGACCGGACTGGGTGTCCGTGAGGAGTTCCATCGCCACCTTCTTCTCGTCGGGAAGGGGCTCCGCAGGCTCGCGCGTGAACCACCAGATGGCAGCCAGGCTGCCCAGGATCAAACCGGCGAGGAAAACGCGAAGCCGGGCTTTCATCGGGTCGATGCGTCGAGCGCGAGATTCAGTTTCACCACGTTTACCCCGGCATCCCCGAAGATGCCGAGTCCGGGCCGGTCGGTATGAGTTTCGATCATTTCCCTGATCTTTTCCACGGGAAGATTCCGGGCCCTAGCCACGCGGGATGCCTGGAGGGCTGCATTGGCGGGGCTGATGTGGGGATCGAGCCCGCTGCCGGAAGCCGTGACGGCATCCGCGGGCACTTCCCGGTCTGCAGGCAAGCCGTTGGCCGCGCGGTAGGCGGCGACGCGCTCCCTCACCTGGTCGGCGAGCTTTTGCGAGGTGGGTCCCAGGTTCGTACCGCCGGAGCTGGCGGCATCGTATCCATTTGCCCCGGCGGCGGATGGCCGCGGGTGGAAATATTCTTTCCCGCTGAAATTCTGGCCGAGCAAAGCGGAGCCCCGGATCTCTCCGGCGGCATCCCGGATCAGGCTGCCGTCCGCCTTGTCGCGGAAAAGCGTGCGGCCGACGCCGGTGACGAGCAGGGGATACATGCCGCAGCAGACGAGCGAGAGAACGAGCGTCGCGCCGGCGGCACTGCGGATTTCGGATGCGAAGGGATTCATGGTTTCAGACGAGGTGGAGGTTCGAGACGATCAGGTCCACGGCCTTGATCCCGGCGAAAGGGACGAGCAGGCCGCCGAGGCCGTAAACCAGCAGGTTCCGGCGCAGCACCGCCATCGCGCCCAGCGGCTTGTAGGCCACGCCCTTCAGGGCCAGCGGGATCAGCGCGATGATGACGAGGGCATTGAAAATCACCGCGCTCAGGATCGCACTCTGCGGGGAAGAGAGATTCATCACGTTCAGGGGGGCAATGGCCGGGAAAGTGGCCATCAGCATCGCGGGAATGATGGCGAAGTACTTCGCGACGTCGTTCGCGATGGAGAAGGTGGTGAGCGAACCGCGGGTCATCAGGAGTTGTTTCCCGATCTCGACGATCTCGATGAGCTTCGTCGGGTTGCTATCCAGGTCCACCATGTTACCCGCCTCGCGAGCGGCCTGGGTGCCGGTGTTCATGGCTACTCCCACGTCCGCCTGGGCGAGCGCGGGGGCGTCGTTGGTGCCGTCCCCGGTCATGGCGACCAGGTGCCCCGCCGCCTGCTCCGCGCGGATGCGCTTGAGTTTGTCCTCCGGCGTGGCCTGCGCCATGAAGTCGTCCACGCCCGCCTCGGCGGCGATGGCCGCGGCGGTCATGGGGTTGTCCCCGGTGATCATCACGGTGCGGATGCCCATCTTGCGGAGCTGGGCGAAGCGCTCCTTGATTCCGCCCTTCACCACGTCCTTCAGTTCCACCACGCCGAGAACCTTCTTGCCTTCCGCCACCACCAGGGGCGTGCGCCCCGCACGGGCGGCGGCCTCCACCACGGCGGAGACATCGGCGGGAAAATGCCCGCCCTGATCTTCCACCCAGCTTTGCACGGACTCCGCCGCTCCCTTCCGGATGCTGCGGCCGTCCAGATCCACGCCGCTCATGCGCGTCTGCGCCGTGAAAGGGACGAAGGAGGCATGGGGGTGCCGGAGATCGCGGCCGCGAAGATTGAAGCGCTCCTTCGCCAGCACGACGATGCTGCGGCCTTCGGGCGTCTCGTCGGCCAGGGAGGCGATTTGCGCGGCATCGGCGAGTTCCTCCTCCGTCACGCCCGGTGCGGGCAGGAAGGCCGAGGCCATGCGGTTGCCGATGGTGATGGTGCCGGTCTTGTCCAGCAACAGCACGTCGATGTCCCCCGCGGCCTCCACGGCCCGGCCGCTGGTGGCGATCACGTTCCGCCGGATCATCCGGTCGATCCCGCTGATCCCAATGGCGCTCAAGAGGCCGCCGATGGTCGTGGGAATCAGGCAGACCAGGAGCGCGACCAACACCGGCGTCGTGAACTCCATGCTCGCGTAGATCCCGAAGGGCTTCAGCGTGATGCAGACCAGCAGGAAGATCAGTGTCATCGCGGAGAGCAGGATTGTCAGCGCGATCTCGTTCGGCGTTTTCTGCCGCTTCGCCCCCTCGACCATCGAAATCATGCGGTCCAGGAAGGTATTTCCTTTCTCCGAGGTCACGCGGATCACGATGCGGTCGCTGATGACGCGGGTGCCGCCGGTCACGGCGCTGCGGTCGCC
>CBFGVD010000105.1:0-9210 GCA_965651965.1 uncultured Verrucomicrobiaceae bacterium
GGCTTCAGCGAGGGCGTGCTGCTGGACGATCTGCCGCACTCCGCCTCCGCCGTGGCCACGGGCGATGCGAAAGTCTGGCAGATCCCGCGCGAGGCCTTCGATGCCGTGCGCGATTCGAACCCGGATACCTTTTACCGGATGGTCGGCCATGTCGCGCGGCGCCTGAGCGCGCGCCTGCGCTCGGCGAACGAGCAGATCGCGGGCGTGCATGCCGCCTCGGTGGTTTCGACATGGCGGCGCGAGCACGATTCGCTGGGTGAGCGCGAACTGCCGGACACGGCGTACTACGGGGTGCAGACGCTGCGGGCGATGGAGAATTTCCCGCTCTCCGGCATCCCGCTGGCGCATTTCGGACACTTCGTGAAAAGCCTGGCCTACGTGAAGAAGGCGGCGGCGCTGGCGAACAAGGAGCTGGGCGTGCTGGCGGCGGAGCGGGCCGATGCCATCGTGGCCGCCTGCGAGGAGATCATCGGCGGCAAGTGGCACGAGCACTTCACCGTGGACATGTTCCAGGGCGGCGCGGGCACCTCCACGAACATGAACGCCAACGAGGTGATCGCGAACCGGGCGCTGGAGCTGATGGGCCACCGCAAGGGCCAGTACGAGCACCTGCACCCGAACGACAACGTGAACTGCTCCCAGTCCACGAACGACGCCTACCCGACCGCGATCAAGCTGGGGGTGATCCTGACCCTGCGGGATGCCACTTCCGCCCTGCGCGAGCTCAAGCAGGCGCTGGAAGCGAAGGGCGCGGAATTCGCGGACGTGCTCAAGATGGGCCGCACGGAAAACCAGGACGCGGTGCCGATGACCCTGGGCCAGGAATTCAGCGCCTACGCGGTGATGATCGGGGACGGCATCCGCTACCTGGAGCGGGCGGCGGACGAACTGCTGGAGATCAACATGGGCGCCACCGCCATCGGCACCGGCATCAACAGCCCGCCCGGCTATGCCGAGCTGTGCACCGCGAAACTTGCGGAGGCCAGCGGCCTGCCGGTGCGCCTGGCGGCGAACCTGGTGGAAGCCACCCAGGACAGCGGCTGCTTCGCGCTGATGAGCAGCGCCATGAAGACAGCGGCGGTGCAGCTTTCCAAGATCTGCAACGACCTGCGCTGGCTTTCCTCCGGCCCGCGCTGCGGCCTCTACGAGATCCGCCTGCCCGCCCTCCAGCCCGGCTCCTCCATCATGCCGGGCAAGGTGAACCCGGTGGTGCCGGAGGTGGTCAGCCAGGTCTGCTACCAGATCATCGGCGCGGATGTGGCGGTCTCCATGGCCTCGGAGGCGAGCGAGCTGGAGCTGAACATGGCCGAGCCGGTGATCGCCTTCAATTTGTTCTTCGGCCTGACCTTGCTGCGGAATGCCGCGATCATCCTGAACGCCCGCTGCATCGCGGGCATCCAGGCGAACCGCGAGCGCTGCCTGGCCTACGTGCAGAATTCCATCGGTCTCGTCACCGCGCTGAATCCGGTGCTGGGCTACGAGCGCAGCGCCTCCATTGCCAAGGAAGCGCTGCTGAGCGGGGGCAGCGTGTACGATCTCGTTCTGCAAAAAGGCTGGCTGAGCAAGGAGGAGCTGGACGAAATCCTGACCCCGGAAAAGATGACCAGCCCGCGGAAGCTCTGAACGGGGGAGAGGCTGGAGAAGAATCAGGCGGAGTCCGCTTCCGGTGGGGCGGTTTGGAAAGCCGCTCTCCCTATCCCGGTTGCGGAAAGCCGATTTCGTCTCCATCCGTGATTTCATCCTGCCACTCCGCGGGGCTGCCGTTCCGCAGCGGGGGAAGCCCGCTATCGATGGGCGGCAGACGCCTGAGGAAACGGATTTCCTCGTGGAGCCCGCCGAGGGTGTTCGCGAGGGTGAAGATGCTTTCTGCCGCCGTTTCCCCGGTAAGGATGCGGACGGTCTTCCCTTTCACGCCGTGGCGGAGCTTGGAAAAGCACTCCGCGAGTTCGCGGGGCGTGTTGGCATTGTCGAGGGCGGCGGGGCGGGGGAGATCCAGTACCAGCGGATCGAGCGAGCGGAGGAAGTGCCTCGCGCCTCGCTCGCCGCGAGCGAGCCACGCCGCCACCCCGGCGAGGGCGGCGGGCTCGTAGATCGCGCAGAGAGGTTCGGGCAGGCCGTCCAGGCGATTGGCGAAGCAGGTCGCTTGCCGGTCCGGGCGGTGCGCGGCGAGGAGATGCCTGACCGTTTCCTCGTCGAGCAGGAAAAGGTCGCAGCTCAGGACCAGCGCCGTTTCATGGGGGAAGCGCGCATGAAATGCGGCCAGGGCGGCCAGGGGGCCGCCTCCCGGGTGCAGGTCCGTCACTACCGGCAGGTCCACCGGCGGTGCCGCCGGCTCGCGCAGGGAAAGCAGTACTTCCCCGCCCGCCAGACGGGCCAGCTCCACCATGCGGTCGATCTGCCGCCGGCCCCCCGGGCGCTCGATGAGCGATTTGTCCCGGCCCATGCGGCTGCTGCGGCCGCCGATGAGGAGGAGGGCGATCATGGCTTGATGACACGCGGGACGGCTGCGCCGGGTCAAGCGGCATCCCGTCCCCGGGGGCCGCTCCTTGACGGATGATTCCCTGTCTCCACCATACCCGCAGCGATGAACGAATCCTCTGAAATCGAGATCCGCCGCCTGAAGGTGAAGACCTTCATCGGCGTGCCGGATGAAGAACGCGCCGCCGGGCAGGAACTGCTGGTCACGGTCAGGATCGGCACGCGCACGGCATTTTCCGAGGTCGGAGACGACATCGGCCGGACCATCGACTACGCCGCCCTTGCCGAAGGAATGAAGGCCCTTGCCCTTGCGAAACCCCGCAAGCTTATCGAAACGCTCGCATCGGATCTCGCGGATCTCGTGCTCGGGCATCCCTTGGCGCGCTCCGTGGAGGTATTGGTGGAGAAGTTCATCCTGCCGGACACGGAATGCGTGGCGGTGAGGCTTGTGAAAAACCTTCGCTGATCCATCGCAGGGAATGAAACGGGATGAACCGAAGCCCGTGAAACCGGAGGGAAGGAAGTTCCAAAGCTCGTTCTATCTTGCCCTGGCGGCTTCGATCTTCCTTCTGTCCGGGTTCGGCTTCGGTCATCCCGCTGAGTCTCCCTTTTTGTGCGCCTGTACATCCGCCCTCGGGTTGGCGGGCTGGATCAAGGCCGGGAGCATCGCTTCCCGCATCCTGGGAATCCTCCTCGCAGGAATCGGCGGAGGCTGTTTGATCCTGGGGCTGCGATCCTTGTATTTCTAGCCAGTCTGAGGAGGACTTGACCCGGGTTTCTCGGTTCGCAGCCAGATCAAGGCGGTGAGGATTCCCAAGCCGAGGCCGGGCCACAGGGTCGTGTCCCGGTGCCATAGCACGATCTTGGCGTAGAGGGTTAAAAGCAAGACTCCCGCCGCGAGGATGCGGACCGCGGGTTGGCGGCAGGTCAGCAGCGAGTGCACCGCGAAGAGAGCGTGGCCGGAAACCGGCGGCTGGCCGGTCAAGGGGCGGGCCAGACAGAGCAGGGCGACGAAGATGTCGATGGCCAAACGCAGTTTTCCGTCCGGCCTTTCACGAAGCCGGGAAAACGCGAAGGCTCCCGCGAGAGCGGCTGCTGGCGTATAGTACCACAGGCGATAAATTCGTGCTTCTCCTTCGAAAGCGAGGAATGCGTAGCCTGCAACGGCCATCGCGCAAGATCCCGCGGCAAGCAAAACCCCGGACTTTGCGAATCTGCCACTCGGTTGCCGGGTCATGGGAAGATCCGAAAGGTTCGGGAGGGAAGGCGATCCGCCTCACTCCACCGGCTTCCCCTCCGGCGTGTAGCCGCTGCGGTATTTCGGCACGAAGTTCTCCTTCTCCGCCGCATCCACATCCGCGATGAGGATCTGCACCGCCTTCAGGAGCTGCGGGTCTTCCCCGGCGATGAGCTGTCCCGGCTCCGGCCAGACGATGTGATCCGGCACGGCACCGTTCATTTCCATGTCCGTGCCGTCTTCCGGAGAGAACCAGCCGCGGAAGGGCACGCGCAGCGTTCCCGCGTCCAGCACCTTTTCCCGCGATGCGGAAATCACCCCGCCGGCCGTGGGGACGCCCACGATGGGGCCCCGCTTCAGGGTTTTGATCGCATGGGCGAAGATCTCCGCATTCGAGAAAGAGTTCTGGTTGCAGACCACCACCAGCGGCTTGTGCCAGGAGGCGTAAACCTTCCGGTCCTGCGGGTAGCCCGGGCCGCCGCCGCGCGGGATGGTCACCGCATGGCGCGGCTGGCACAGCACCGTGAGCAGGTGGTCCGTGATGAAGCCCCCGCCGTTGTCCCGGATGTCGATCACCAGGCCCTCCTTGCCGTGGCCCGCGGCGTAGATCTCGCGTTCGAATCGTTCGAATTCATCCCAATACATCCGCGCGATGTGGACATAGCCGAGCCGCCCGCCGGACATTTCTTCCACCCGCTTGCGGTTATCCAGCACCACCTGGGCTTCCGCCAGATCGCGGGCCCGCCCGTAGCTGATGGGATTCAGGTCATGCACGTGCTCCTTGCCGTCCTTGTCCCGCACCACCAGTTCGATGTCGCGGTCCAGGCGGCCGTTCATGAAACGGTGCACCGGCATCGATCCATCGATGGCGCGGCCGTTGATCCTCACGATCGTATCGCCCGCCTCCACCGGCGGTTTGCAGAGCGCGGCGGGGCTTCCGGCAATGACCGAGGCGACGGTAAGCGGGTCGCCCGCGCCGTGGCGTTGGAAGCGGATGCCGGTGTGGCGGGTGGATTGGAACTCCGCGCCCTCGTTTTCCCAGGGCTTCGGCCACACGGAGGAAATGAAGGTCAGGTGGGAAGCGTTCAGCTCGCCCAGCATCATGCCGACCACTCCGTCGAAGGTCGGGGAATCGGGCGCATGCGCGGCGGCTTCCTCGTACTTCGCGAGGATCTTTTCCCAATCCCGCCCGTTCATGGAGGGGTCGTAGAAGCGGTCCCGCAGCGTCCGCCATACGGAGCGGTACCACAGCCGCTGTTGAGCCACGCGGTCCCGCACCACGCGGGCGGAGACCGGATAACGGGTCAGCTTGCCCTTCTTGAGCACGGAAGGGGCGCGGTCCACGATCCAGAATAGGGAGCCGTCCTTCTCCACGCGGATCGGCAGGCCGCGGTGCTCCGCGGCCTCCTGCATGGAGGCACCCTGCCGGGATTCGATCCGGAAGAGCTTGTCCGTGGAACTGTTCTTGCTTTGGAAAAGCAGCGATTTGGAATCCGCGGCCCACAGGATGCGCTCCGGTTCGATGCCGCGGGTATTCAGCCGCACGATCCGGTCGCTCAGACCCTCGAAGTCGATCCGCATGCGCTTGCGCTTCGGCTTCTCCGCCGCGGGTTCCCTCTCCGGAAGGGCGGGCTTCACGGCGGATTCCTCCGCCGGGGGCTCCTCCGGCTCCTCGTCCGCCTCGTTGTCGCCTCGGTCGCTGTCGTCCTGGCGGTAGAGCGGATCGTCCCGCATGGCGGATTCCGCATCCAGCTCCCGGCGGTCGCGGGTGGAGCGCACCGCTTCCTCGATCTTCAGATCGACGTAGAAGAGCCCCATCTCGTTGTTCAGGCGGCGGCCGGTGAAGGCGATGCGGCGGCCGTCCGGCGACCACTTCGGCGAGCCCTCGAAATCCGGGTGGCGCGAGAGGTTGAAGGCCTCGCGCGAGCCGTCCGCGGGAATGATGTAGATGTCCCGGTTGAAATTCTGGTCCTGCGCCGCAAAGACCAGCCAGCCGGAATCCGGAGACCAATCGAAGGTCGGTGCATCCCAGCACTCGAAGAGCGTCTTGTCCTCCGTGCCGTCGGCATTCGCCACGTGGAGATTCCCCCCGCCGGAGACGTAGGCGATGCGCGACCCGTCCGGGCTCAGGCGCATGCGCCGCTTCACCTCCGTGCCGTGCGTGACCTGCTGTTCCTCGAAACTCGCGGCGCGCCACCAGTAGTCCCCCGCCTGCCTCCGGCGCATGCGCCAGATATTGCAGTCGATCCCCTCGTCCCGGAGGAAGTAGATCCATTGCCCGTCCGGGGAAAAGACGGCGTCTTCCTCCCGCGCGTCGCTGCGGGTGATTCGGTTCGGCTCTCGCAAGACGGTATCGCTGGTCCACAGTTCCCCCTCGGCGCAGAAGACGAATTCCAGGCCGCTGGGAGAGAAATCCGCATCCACCGTGCCGGTGATTTTCCGCAGCTCCTGCGTGGTGTCCGGCAGATCCTCCTGCTGGCGGATGGCGAGCTGTTGCGGCTCGCCGCCCGGCCGGTAGCTCCAGAGGTGGAAGCCGCGGCGGAAAACGATCACCGAGCCGTCGTCGGAGATCACGGGACGCAGCACGCCGTCTTCCTTGAAGGCGGTGAGCTGCTCGTCCTCCCCGCCGGCGAAGTCGCGGCTCCAGAGGTTGAAGGTGCCGTCGCGCTCGGAGACATAGTAGAAGCCGCTGCCGTCGGGCTTCCACATCGGGGAGCGTGCCTCGGTCTCCTCTTTCACCATCGCGGTGAAGGTCTTCTCCTTCAGGTCGTAGAGCCAGATGGCGGATGCCCGCGGGCCGCGGTAGCCCTTCCGGTAAAGCTGCTCGCCCTCCCGGCAAAAGAGCACCTTCGAGCCATCCGGGCTATAGCGTGCGGATTGGCCCTTCTCGTTGAAAAGATAGCTCTCCGGGGCCTCGCGGCGCAGGTCGATCTCGATCAGCCGCTCCGGCCGGAAGCCCGGCTCGTCCCGCAGGCCCCGCACCAGCGCGCGCGTGCCGTCCGGCGTGATGTCTTCCAGGCTGGCGCCCTCCGAGTGGAAACTGTGCTGCGCCGCCGGACCGCCCGCGGCGGGCATGGAGAAGAGCTGCAGGAAGCCCGCCCGGCTGGAGCAGAAGTAGAGCGTCTTCCCGTCCGGCGAATAGTGGGGGAAACTGTCCCGCGCGGGGTGGGCCGTCAGCCGTTCGGCCAGACCGCCCTCCACGGGCACGGACCAGAGGTCGTCCCGCCACTCGAAGGCGATCCTCTTCCCGTCCGGCGAGAGCGCGGGCCAGCTCGCCATCTGGATTTCCCCCGGAGCCGGAGCCGCTGACACGGCCGCCAGCATCCCCGGGAGGATCGCGAGGGTCAGGTAAGCGGGAAAACGCCGGGCAAACATGCGTCTGGGAAATTACGGGAAAGCCGGGTGCAGGCTTTCAGGTGCTTAAGGGATCTTAACGACCTTTCACCCGCGGGAAAGAAGCACGCCCCCTGCCAAGTGGCAAGTCTTTGGATTTCAGTTCAACGGGGAAGATGAAAACCCCTCCAGATCCAGGAAATCCTGTCCGTGGATGATTTCCGCGAGGATCGTCGCGCCGGTGAGCTGCTCGATGACCCCTTTGTTCGTGATGGCCGCGGTGTCCAGTTCGTCGGCCAGGTGGTTGATCACCAGGCCCGCTACCGTGAGGCCGCGGGCGCGGATGGCGTCCACCGTCAGGATGGTGTGGTTCAGGGCTCCCAGGCGGTTGCCGACCACCACGATCACCGGCAGGGCGAGGTCCGCGGCCAGGTCCGCCATGTCGTAGCCTTCCGCGATCGGGACGCGCCAGCCCCCGGCACCTTCCACGATCACCGTCTCGTGTTCCGCCGCCAGGCGGCCGTAGCCCGCCAGCAGCTCGGCGGGATCCACCGGGCGGTTTTCCAGCATGCCCGCCACCAGCGGGGCCACCGGCGCTTTCAGCCACACCGGATTGACAGTATCCAGGTCCAGGCCGCCGGAAGCGGCGGCCAGCAGCACCGCGTCCTCGCGGTCGCCGGAGCAGACGGGCTTGTAGCCGGCGGCATCCCGGCCTTCCGCCCGCAGGGCTTCCAGCAGCAGGCAGGAGAAGCGCGTCTTGCCCGCGCCCGTGTCGGTTCCGGTCACGAAGTAGCTCACGCCGCAGCGGTGGCGGGGGCTCCCTCGGCGGTCAAGGAGAATGCAGCTACTCCTCCACCGGCACGGCGCGGGGGATGCTCCGGTCCTGCGGCTCGATGTACTCCCCGTTGTTGCGGAGGTGCTGCCTAATCAGAAACCAGATCGCGATCGCCAGCAGCAGCGACACGATCTTCGGGATCCAATTCTTTCGGAGCGCTCGT
Organism: uncultured Verrucomicrobiaceae bacterium; assembly: GCA_965651965.1. GTDB lineage: Bacteria > Verrucomicrobiota > Verrucomicrobiia > Verrucomicrobiales > Akkermansiaceae > Haloferula. The sequence continues at coordinate 8,047 of CBFGVD010000105.1, forward strand.
TTCATTCTTGTCGTCGTTGGAGAGGAAGATCTGGGCCATCCTCTTGCGGAATTTTTCCTCGCCCAGATTCCGTTCCAGGATGCCCTCCATGCAAATGGAGATCGCGCCGGTTTCCTCGCTCACGATCACCGCCACGCAGTCCGTCTCCTCCGTGACGCCGATGGCCGCGCGGTGGCGGAGGCCGATCGAGCGGTCCGCCAGCTCCTTCTGGCTGACGGGGAAGACGCAGGCGGCGGTGGACATTTTCTTGTTGGCGATGACCACCCCGCCGTCGTGCAGCGGGCTCTTCGGGAAAAAGACGGTCATGGAGAGCTCCGGGGAAAAGTCCGCGTTCAGGGTCACGCCGGTTTCCTCGTAGGGCTTGAGGGAGATGTCCCGCTCGATGGCGAAGAGCGCGCCGATGCGCTTCTTGGAAAGCGCCACCACGGAATCCTCGAAGGTCTCCAGGAAGTCGAGCTGGCTCTTGTTCGAGAAGGAGAAGAGGCGGCTGCTGCCCAGCTTCGCCAGGGCGTTCCGGAGCTCCGGCTGGAAAATCACCGGCAGAGCGAAGACCAGCAGGATGGCCGCGCGGGTGACCAGCCAGGTGATGACCTGGAACTTGAAGTAAAACAGGACCAGAGTGACGGCCACCAGGATCACCACCAGGCCCACCAGGATCCGGGCCCCGCGGGTGGCGCGGAAGGCCCTGTAAATCTGATAGATGGCGATGGAAAGGATGAGGATCTCGATCCCGTCCTTCCAATGTTCCCTGACGTCTTCCCACCCCATGCCGGGCCCGATCATACGCGCGCGCGACCTCCGCTGTCATTTTCTTTTGCCGCGCCGGTGAAATTCATTACACCTGTGGTAGTGGTGGCGGTGGTAGCGCGGGTAGTAATGGTAGTGGCCGTGATAGTGGTGGCGGTGCTCGTTGTTCTGGCCGATGGCGTAGCCCGCCAGTCCGGCGGCGGCGATTCCCACCGCGGCGGCCCCCGGATCGACGCTTTGGACCGGCCGGCCGTAGGCGTCGTAGGTCGTCATGCAGGAGGTTCCGGCGAAGGCGGCCAGCAGGGCGGCCGCTTTGAGCAGGTGCGTTTTCATCGTTCACCCCTTCGGACGAGGGTCCGGCCGGGATTATTCGGGGAAAACGGGCCGGATGCTCATTCCACGCCGTGGAGGATGGCT
>CBFGVD010000106.1:0-9119 GCA_965651965.1 uncultured Verrucomicrobiaceae bacterium
CCTCGGAACCCGCCTCACCCTTGCTTCGCGGACACGCGGGACGCGTGTCCCTACCTTCAGAAAAAATGCCTCGTCGCGACCTTGTGCCGGAGAGCTCGGCTACAGGTTCGCTTGAAATGCTCTAGCCGCCCGAAGGTTCCACCCCGGATTTCCGATCAAATCCGCAGGAACGACGGATCTACGGATGGATTTTCACGTAGCCGCGGAGAAGGGAGGGAAGCGGAAAATTTCGATCCGGCTCTCCGGTATGCCCCGTGGGTTCCGAGGCGGAGTTACTCCGCCCTCTTTTCCAGTGACTTGATCCTATCCGCGAGCTTGGGGAGCTGGCGGATGAGCGCCCGGGAGCGCTGCTCCTCCATGAAGGTCCGCGCCGGATGACCGGAGTAGGTTGCCCCTCCCTCCACATCGGCCGTCACGCCGGTGCGTGCGGAGAGGATGGCACGTGCTCCGACCTTCACGTGGCCGCCCACGCCGGATTGCGCGGCGGCGACGACGTAATCGCCCAATACGGAGCTGCCGGCGATGCCGGTTTGGGAAACGATCAGGCAGTGTTTGCCGAGGCGGACATTGTGAGCCACCTGCACCAGATTGTCGATTTTGGTGCCGGCACCGATCACTGTCCTGCCGAAGCGGGCGCGGTCGATCGTCGTGTTCGCGCCGATTTCGACGTCGTCCTGGATTTCCACGATGCCGACTTGGTCCACCTTCACATGGCGGCCTTCCACGGTCTCGTAGCCGTAGCCATCGGAGCCGATCACCGCCCCCGGCTGCAGGATCACGCGGTCACCGATCAGGCAACGCTCGCGCACGCTGACATTGGCGTGAAAAAGACAATCCCGGCCGACACGCACACCTTCGCCGATCACGCAGTTCGGCCCGATCTCCGTGCCGTCCCCGATCTCGGCTCCGGCCATGACCACGGCTCCGGCATGGATGCGTACCTTCGCGGGATCCAGCACGGCGGAATCCTCCACCACCGCACGCGGGTGGATGCCGGGCCGGAAGACGCGGGCGTGTGCCGCCACGAAATGCTTCACCGCGAGGCCGAAAGCCAGGGAAGGATTGTCCGCGGCGATAAGGGCGCAGCCTTCGGGGCCTTCCTCGACTCCGCGGGGCACAATGACCGCTCCGGCGCGGGTGACCAGATATTGGCTCCGGTACTTCTCGTTGCCCAGGAACGAGACTTCGGACGGCCCGGCCTCGTCCAGGGACGCGATACCGTCCACCGAAAGATCGAGCCCGCCCCGGACGATGTCCCCATCGACCAGCCGGGCGAGCTCGGAAAGCGTCAGTGCCACGCGGCGTGAATCACTTGTTTTCTTCGCCCGTCGCCGGGATTTCCGGAGCGGGGTCGGAGGGCGTGCTTTCGGCCGGCGCGTCCTTGTTCAGATCCTTGAGCAGCACGGCGGTGATGTCCGTGGCGTCCTTGGTGTAGAGGAAGAAAGGCACCTGGGAGGTGCTCAGGCCGGACTTGTCGAAAACGTAATCGAAGTCTTCCGCCTTGGCCTTCTCTTCCACCAGCTTGCGGATTTCTTCCAGGATGCCCTTCATGCGGGCCACCATCTTCTCGTTCAGCAGCGAGCTGCGGCGCTGGAGATACTCCCGGCGTTCGCGTTCGAGCGCGATGCCCTCCTGCTGCTTCACGTTCCACTCGTTGTAGATGGATTGTTTCTTCGCTTCGTTCAGGGAAGGGTCTTCGAGCTGCTTGCGCATGTTCTGCAGCTCGGTGTCCAGCTCGCGGATGCGGCCCAGGCGCTCGTTGCTCTCCTTCTGGATCTTCGCCTTCTCGACATTGATGTCCTTCTGCGCCTCGTTCGTGCGGTAGTATTCCTTGAACAGCTGCTGCATATCGACCGTGGCGATCTTCAGCTTGCCTTCCTGGGCCGACGCGACACCGCTGAGGACGGCGGCACAGACGAGGGCGGTGATTCGGCGAATGATGGTCATGAATGAGTGGGGTTCCCTTGGGATCGGGGGGCACGTTGAACCGAAAAAACCGCAGCGTCAACGCCCCATCCGGCCCTTGCAAGGCGGCTTTCCGGGCCTGAAGCTGCCACCGCCATGCGCCTTACGACCTCTGCCGCCGGCTTGCGCGGCGAAATCGCCACACTTCCCCGCCCGCTGGTGCTGGTCCCCACCATGGGCGCCCTGCACGAGGGCCATCTGGCCCTGGTACGGCGGGCACGGGAAAGGGCCGGTCCGGGCGGCACCGTGGCCGTTTCCATCTTCGTCAATCCGATCCAATTCGACCGTCCCGGGGATCTCGCCGCCTACCCGAAGCCGCTGGAAGAAGATCTGGAGAAATGCCGCGCCGCGGGGGTCGATCTCGTTTTTGCCCCGGAACCGGGCGCGATGTACTTCCCGGACCGCTCCATCACCGTGACGGAATACCTGCTCTCCCGCCACCTCTGCGGGGCGACCCGGGCGGGACATTTCGACGGCGTGTGCACCGTGGTCCTCAAACTTTTCAATCTCTTCTCCCCGGACGCCGCCGTTTTCGGGGAAAAGGACGTGCAACAGCTCGCCATCATCCGCCGCATGGTCCGCGACCTCGACCTGGCGGTGGAAATCATCGGCCACCCGACCATCCGGGAGCGGGACGGCCTGGCGATGTCCTCCCGGAATGTCCGCCTGAGCCCGGAGCACCGCGCGGACGCCCCGCGTATCCGCCGCGCGCTCGAAGCCGCCCGCTCTCTGCTGCAATACGGCGAGCGGTCCGCGGCTCCTTTCCTGGCCGCCGCGCGCAAGCATCTGGAGGAGTCCTCCTTCCTGAGCTTGGATTACCTGGAGCTCGTGGATGCGGAAACCTTGCAACCGGTCGGCTGGATCAAGCGCCCCGCCGTGCTGGCCGTGGCGGCCTTCTACGGCGAAGTGCGCCTGATCGATCACAATGGTGTGAATCGGGGCGTTCTGCCATTCTTCGCCCGGGGAACCGTGGGCGCGCTGGTGACAGCGCGGGAAGCAAGGCTCTCATGGCCCGCCACCGGAAAGGAGGGAAGGGGCTGATCCAGCGTTCTCGCGAACGCTCCCGCGGTTCTCCCTTCTGTTTTTCAAAACGTGTAATTCAGCTCCACGCTCGCCCGGGTGGTGTCGAGATAGAGCGTGTCGCTCGAATCGAAGTAGCACAGCTTCGCGATCGCCGTGAAGTGGTCGTCGAATTTCTTCGTCAGCACGGAATCGAAGCCGAAACCCAGGTCTCCGCCGATGCTGTTGTCGCCGAAAAAATGCACCGCGTTCATCCACTTGATGCCGCAGAAGATGGGCATGCTGTAGCTGGCGTACGTGTCCGTGAGTCCTCCGTGGGTTCCGGCGAAGCGGCGGGCATCCGTCGCGTCCGCGAAGCCGTTGAAGGCGTGCAGCGTGGCAAGCGGCGTCTGCACCCCGGCATCCAGGTGCTCGATGCCCACCGTGAGGGCGTGGGTGCCGAAAAAGGTCCGGGTGGCGTGCATGTGGGCGTAGAGCCCTTCCCGGTCGTTGAGCGGCCCGGCTTCCTCCTGCCAGGCGAGTTCCCCGTGGAGCGCGATTCCTCCGAGCGTGCCCTTCGCGTAGCCGCCGTAGGTGTCGTTGTCCCAGCCCTTGGAAGCGGCGTCATCGAAGTCCATCAGATACATGTAGCCGCCCAGCGTGAGGCCCTTGATCCCGGCGTAGGCCCCGTTGAGCAGATGGATCTCGGAGGGCGCGTTCTCGAAGACGCCCGTCGCATCCTCGCCGAAGATGCGGTTCACCTGGTCGATATACGCGTAGTTCAGCGTCAGGCCGGGGATGGAGGTGTTCACCAGCGAAACGGCATCGTAGGTCTGCTCGTTCTGGCGCCAGCCCACGTTGCCGATGAAGGCGGCGTTGTCGTAAATGATCCGCTGGCGGCCGACCTTCACCGTGGTGTCGAAGCCGCTGTACTGCAGCCATGCCTGGTTCAGTTCCTCGTTCTCCGGGTCGGGGATGGCGCTGTTCGCAGGGTCGGAGGGATCCACTCCGGGCGCGCCGCCGTGGTAATCGTCCACGGCCGCCTGGGTGAATTCCCCTTCCACCAGCGCGGAGAACCCGTGCCATTCCTTCGTTTTCAGACCGATCCGCTCGCGCAGGGTCAGGGCGTGGGAGGGATCCAAGCCGTCGATATCGGCGAATTCGTAGCGGAGCCGGACATCGATCACGGGTGTAATCCAGGGGGCTTCCGAGGCCGCCGCGATTTCGGGCGAGGGCGCGGGGCTTCCGGCATGGAGGGCGGCGGTGCTCGCGGCAAGCGCGAGGAGCGGGGCATGGGTATGGTGTTTCATTTGGTAAGGCGGCACGGACGTAGCCGCCGCCCTGCCAAAAGCCGTCCTCCTGGCTCCGCCTCCCGTGCGAAATCCGCACGCCCGCGATGAGGCGCGCTCATCTGATCGGCCAATGAGCTTCATTCATCGGAAGCGGGGTTCTCGATGAATTCGGCGCACGGAATGCACCGTGCGTCATTTCCAAAACGTGAAAGCCGCCGCTCACTCCCCGCCTCCGGCGATGAAATCCACCAGATCCTTCCGCCCTTTCGCGAGGTCCGGCGGGTTCAGGTAGAACATGTGGCCCGCTTCGTACTCGGTGAAGACGATGTTTTCCCGCGCGCCCTCCGGCAGGCCGAAGAGGTGGGAAATGGAATAGGCGATGCCGTCCGGCGGCGTGGCCAGATCCGCGTGGCCGCCCATCACGAGCACCCGCAGGTGGGGATTGTCCCGCATCGCGGTGGCCAGGCGGCCGGCCATGTTCACGTAGCCGTTGCCGTTGCCCATCTTCCAGGGCTGCACCTTGCCGGTCAGGATCTCGTAGGGGGAGTCTTCCTTCCAGCCCAGATCCGAGCCCAGGTAGGAAAGCATGGTCGTGGAGTAAGCCCCGAGCGCGAGCGAGAAGGAAGGATCGTAGTCGGCGTAGGGCTCGGAGGGATCGGTGGTGGGCCAGGCAACCCGCGCGTCGAAGCGGCCGAGCACCTTGCCCTCCTTTCGCAGCAATTCGCCGCGGAAGCGGGTGGGATCGACCCGCAGTTCGCAATCCAGGATCAGCGGCAGCGGCAGGGAGGTCAGAGCAGCCAGCTTTTCCGCCACCGCCTGGCGCCGGGCCGGGTCCAGGGTGCGCCCGGCATACAGGGCCGCGGCGTATTCCCCGGCGGCGAACTCCCGCGCCTGCGCCACCAGCGCGTCCCGGTCGCCCTCCAGCTTGCCGTGGTAGTGCGCCACGGCGGTGTAAACGGGCAAAAAGACCTGGAAGGCCAGATCGTTCCCTTGGGAAGGGCTCAGGGTCCGGAAATCGAGCAGGGAGGAAAGCAGCACCACGCCGTTCAGGGACATGCCGTAGCGGGACTGGAGCTGGGCGGAGAGCCCGGCCACGCGGATGCCGCCGTAGGATTCCCCCAGCAGGTATTTCGGCGAGTTCCAGCGCCCGTGCTCCGTCACCCAGCGGCGGATGAAATCGCTCAGGGATTCCACATCCCCCTCCACGCCGTGGAATTCCTCCGGATTGCCCTCCTTTTCCACGCGGCTGTAGCCCGTGGAAACGGGATCGACGAAGACGAGGTCCGCCACGTCCAGGATCGAGTGTTCGTTCGGCACCAGGCGTGCGGGCGGTTCCGGGGCGGTGGTCCCGTCTCCCGGCAGTTCCACCCGTTTCGGCCCCAGCGTGCCGAGGTGCAGCCACACCGCGGAGGAGCCGGGCCCGCCGTTGAAGGCGAAGAGGACGGGCCGCTTGGAGAGATCCCCCGCATTCTTTTTCACGTAGCTGACGTGGAAGACGGAGGCGCGCGGCGTGCCATCGTCCTTCTCCAGCACCAGCTTCGCGGTGGTCACCTGATAGTCGATTTTTTTACCCGCAATGGTCACGGAGCCTTCGCGGGTCACGGGGTCCGGCGTCTTTTCTTGCTCCGGCTTTTCTTCCTTCGGGGCGTCGGGCGTGACCGCGGGAGGCGCAGGGCTTTCCCGGGCGGCGGCCAGGGTGGTGAAAAGGGCGAGCAGAAGCAGGGTCGGGCGCATGTTGGACCAGACGTTAGAGAGTCCGCGCGGCTTGTCCAGAAAGCGCGTGAGGAGCCGTTTCCGCAGCGTTGCGGCACAACCGTGCGGTGGCGGGACCGCGGGCTTCAGCGCGCTTGGCCGGTCCGGCGGAGCAAGGGCGCGGCGGGAAAAGCCGGGCACCTGCCACGGCGCTCCTCCTCCCCATTGCGTGGGAGGAAGCCATCCCTTCGTTGAACGATTCGTACCCGGCTCCTAGGCTTGCCGTTGAATGTAGCGGCGGGGTCCCAAGCCCGCCAAATCCAAGGATCGGCCCGCTCCTCCGGAGTCCTTTCCTTCCGTCAAATCCCAAGCAACCCATGAAACGGAAGACCTGCCTGATTCCAGGCCTCGCCCTCGCGGCACTCGCTTCAAACGCGGATGGCGCCACCGTCACGCTCACCACCGCGGACCTCATCAACACCAGTTCCTTCAATACCAACCTGCATTGGAGCGACGGGCAGGCCCCGAGTGCCGCGAACGACTACGTGGTGAATATCGAGCGCCTGCGCACCCCCGCCACCGCCGGAGATTACGTCTTCGCCGGGAATTCCCTGACCCTCGGGACCAGCACGGGCAAACTCAGCTACAAGACCGTAGGCTCGCACACCATCACGATCGACAACCTGATCCTGGACGGCGGTGTGATCGATCATCTCCAGGGCAGCACGGAGACCTTCACCCTGGCGGGCGGCATCACCGTGAACGGCACCGGCTCGCGGATCTCCGCCACGCAGGGACCCGTGGTGGTGAGCGCATCGCTCGGCGGCAGCGGCAGCCTGGCATTCGATGGCGGCGGGCCGGCCACCTTCCGCACCACCTTCACCGGCACCAGCACCTTGAGCGGGAATATCACGGTGAACGGCGTCTTCACGGCCTCGGATACCAGCACGCTCGGCTTCACCATCGGTGCAAGCGGCGTGAACAACAGCGTGGCGGGGGCGGGCACGGCAGCCTTCAACGGCACTTTCGCCCTGGACCTGAGCGGGGCGAGCACCACGCCCGGCAGCACCTGGACCCTGGTGAATGCCGCCACCCTGAACGAATCCTTCGGCGAGACCTTCAATATCCCCGGTTTCACGAAATCGGGCAACGCCTGGATTTCCGGGGACAATACCTATGTTTTCAGCCTGATCACGGGCGAGCTCAGCGTGCCCGCGGCAGATAGCGACTCGGACGGCTTGAGCGACACCTGGGAGATCATCCACTTCGGCAATCTCGCCCAGGACGGCAGCGGCGATCCGGACAACGATTACGCCACCAATGCGGAGGAGCACGCCGCGGATACCGCCCCGCGCGACCGGAACTTTTACCCGGATGCCGAGGACGGCGGTTTCGGGGACGGTATGGCGGATGCATGGGAGGCCGTTTACTTCGGGGACAATTCCGCCCTGCCGGATGCCGATGCGGATGGCGACGGTTTCCCGAACTACGACGAATTCCTGGCCAACACCGATCCCACCGACGCGAACTGGACCCCGCTTCAGGCCTCCCTGCGCCATCGCTGGAGTTTCAACGGCGACTTGAGCGACTCCGTGGGCGGCAGCGACGCCCAGATCATCGATCCCGACAATGACAGCGGGACCGGCGGCGGCAGCACCCTTTCCTCCACGGATCTGCTCCTGGACGGCGGAGCCCGCGCCAGCTCCGCCTACGCTCAGCTCGGCACCAACCTCCTGCAGGGCCTGAAAACCCCGGTGACCCTGGAATTCTGGGCCACCCACGAAAGCGTGCAGAACTGGTCCCGCATCTTCGACTTCGGCAGCGGCAACACGGAGTATCTTTTCATGTCCTGGACTCAGGCCGGGGATGCCGCCAGCGATCAGGTGGAGTGGATCGACAGCGGCACGATTTCCAATGCCCCGAATACCAACCAACCCTACACCGCGGGAACGGAATTCCACATCGTCATGACCATCGAGCCCGGCGCGGGCACGGACAGTTCCACGCTAGTAACCTGGTACAGCGCTCCCGCTTCCGCCGCCGATCTGGGGACGCAGCAGGGCTCCTTCAGCACCACCAATCAACTCGCGCTGCTGAACGACACCTTCAACTACCTGGGCCGCTCCCAGTGGGACGGCGACAACACCGCGAATGCCCGCTACAACGAGGCCCGCATCTGGAACGGCGCCTTGATTCCGGACGAGCGCGAATTCCTGCACGACGGGGGACCGCAGGTGGTGGACGCCTCCGATAGCGACGGAGACTTCCTGGCCGATGCCTGGGAGTTGGAAAACTTCCGCAGTACCCCGGAAGAAACCGAAGCGGAAATCCTGGCCAAGTACGACGGCGACGACGATCCGGACGGCGACCTCCACGACAACTTCGCCGAGTTTTCCGCCAGTACCGATCCGCTCGAAATCACCTCCTCCCCGGATAGCGACGGGGACGGCCTGGCGGACGGCTGGGAAGTGCTCCACTTCGGCGAATCCGGCGAAGACCTCTTCACCATCACCGGCAAGCAGAGCGGCACCGGCGATCCGGATGGGGACGGCTATTCCAACGAAGCGGAAGAAACCGCGGGCAGCGACCCGAACGACCCGGCCTCCAACCCCGCCGATGCGGATAGCGACGGCCTGCTCGATTCCTGGGAAATGTTCTATTTCTCCGATCTGGACGAACTGCCCGGTGGCAACCCCGACGGGGACTCCGCCACCAACTTGCAAGAGCAGGCCGCGGGGTCCGACCCGACGCTGGCGGCCTCCACCCCCGCCGATGCGGATGGGGACGGCACGCCGGACAGCGAGGAAGCCTTCCAGCCCTACACCGCGGACTCGAGCACGCTCCACCTGTGGCACCTGGATGAAACGGGAGCCCCCGCGGCGGACGCCGCGGCCGGCGGCACCGGCTTGACCAGCCTGCAAAACGGCGCCCTGATGTGGACAGCCTCCCTGGCGGGCTTCGGCACAGGCTTGAATCCCTCTGCAGGCCGCGGCACGGCGAATGCCGGTGTGCTCTCCGCCTTGCCCCTGGCGGCGGATGCCACCGACGACGTTAACTTCGCCTACGCGGGGGCTGACGGGGCCTTCACCTTCGAAGCGATCGTGCGGCTCGACTTCGATCCCGGCGCGGCACCGGCCTCCGTAGCCCCGATGCAGATCGTGACCGGCGAAA
>CBFGVD010000107.1:0-9041 GCA_965651965.1 uncultured Verrucomicrobiaceae bacterium
GGCCGGGATGGCGGAATTGGTAGACGCACCTGATTTAGGTTCAGGCACCGAAAGGCGTGCAGGTTCGAGTCCTGTTCCCGGTACTTCAATGACTTGTAAAAATCCTGCCAATGGCACGAATTGGCACTTTCCTTAATTTTCCCCGAGCCAATGAAACGGGACAGAATCAGCGAGACCCGTGCCTTCCTGATCCGTGCCACCTCTCGATCCCGCTCGGGGGGTGTAGCACTCTCTGCGATGATGGCCCTATGACCCTCCCTTGAAGAACAGCGCCCGGACGAACGGCGCAAGCTTGGCCAGCAGGTTGCCAAGGTAACAGACGAGCGACTGGACCACCGTAACTGCCAGACGGAAATAGAAACAAAACTCGATCCAGCGCTTAACACGGCGCGAGGACGTCCGGGCAATCCTCTCCAACCGGTCCGCTTTAAGGTCCTCAAAGAACGGCTCGAAGCATCTTTCACGAGTTTCGCGGGGGACAAGGAACCCGAGAAGGCGTCCCACACTTTCAGGAGAAATCTGGCGACGGCGCGGGGCCTGCGTCGTCCGTTGAGGTAGCTGCCACCAACGTTGAACAACGATCCCTAAACACATCCAAATCGCGATTCCCAGCAAAATCCCGATTGACCGCCCGCTCAGGGAATAGGCGAAGCAGGCAAGGCCAAGAACGAACAATAGGACCGCGAAAACGACGCGGTTAAACGTCCTAATGATGATCGTTTGAGCCTCAAGCCTCCTTAAGCGCTTCTTACGCGATTCCATAGCGAGCCCATAATAGGGGTGTAGTAGTTCACGACGTTGCGGAGAGCCTTGGAGCCCTCACCTGTAAGTTGGTAGCGGCGCTCCTTGATGCGCTGCCCGTCGATTACCTTCTCGTCGTAGCGCCCGGCTACGAACTTAGCGTCTTCAAGGCGGCCCATGATCTGATAGAAAGCGGGGCCGCTCTTTGAGATTTTCCTTTCCTTCAGTTCATCGCGCAATTCCCGACCGGAAAGCTCCTTGGCCCCCAATGCGTCGAGAACCGCGATCTGTAGGTGTGACAGTTCGGGCACGCTCATCTTGCTTTAGCTAATGCCGCGTTACATAACCCCGGTCAACATTTGTTTTTTTCCGCGCCCAACCGCACAGTGTTGCGCCGTAGCACCTTCTCCACCGTTTCAAGGCCCATAAACCCTCCGGCGTATTCCACTATCGACAATGCCTTGAGGTCTTCCGCCGTTTTGCTCAGAGTTTTCCGCATAGCGAAAAGCTTACCGTTCTGAGGTTCGGGACACCATCTTGTTCTCCCTAATTTTCCCCTAGTTTCCTAATGCGGAAACCAACGGAAGAAAACGGATAGATTTTGCAATTTGCTAAAGATGGCCTTGGATCGTTTCATGCCTTTTCTGCCGGACCCCGCGAAGGGAGGCTCCGCGCCCGAGCCTCCGGGATGGCACGGGGGGAAGCAAGCCCCGGCGACCGCGACCGCCCGGGGTGCCGGGGCGGCCGCCCGGCGGGGGGTGAAATCGGGATTGTCCCCGCGCCCCTTCCCGTGCTCTCCTTCCCGGCACCCTTTTTCCATTCCCATGAACGAGCTGAAGGAACGACTGGCGGCGCTGGGCCTGAGCCCGGAGCAGATCGATGGCACGCTCAGGACCGTGAGCGAATTCGTGAAGTCCAAGCTGCCCGCGGAGTACCAGGGCATGGTGGACTCCCTGCTGGCCGGGCAAACGCCGGATCTTTCCGCGCTCGGCGGCGGCTTGCTGGACAAGGTGAAGGGGATGTTCGGCTGAAAGGGGGGTGTGCCGCGGCGCACCTGCGGGGCCACTGGGCGCTTGGCATCCCGCGCGGCAGCCGCCAGCCTGCGGCCATGTCCAAGTATGCCGGCGAACAAGTCCTCGTGGTTCCGCGCGCCCTTTTCGATTCCATCGGTGCCTTCCAGGGCATCCGCACCCATGCGCTGGAGGAAGCGATGGAGCTCCTGCTGGATCCGGAGAACCACTTTTTCATGGACCGCGCGGAGGCGGAGGCGGACCCCACGCACAAGCAGCTCATCCCCTATTGCCTGATCCGCTGCGGCAGCTCGATCCTGAGCTACACGCGCGGGAAATCCGGCGGGGAAGACCGCCTGCACGCGCTGCGCTCCGTGGGCGTGGGCGGCCACATCAATCCCGTGGACACGGGCAACGGCCGCACCGGCCGGGATGCCTACCTGGCCGCCGTGGAGCGGGAGCTGGACGAGGAGCTGGTCTTCGACACCGTCCACACGAACCGCATCGCCGCGCTGCTGAACGACGACAGCAACGAGGTCGGCCGCGTGCACCTCGGCATCGTCCATGTCATCGAGGTGGAGAACACCCGGGTGAGCGCGCGCGAGGAAGCGCTGGCCAATCTGGAGTTCAACGAACTCGCCGAATTGCAGGGGCCGCTCTTCCCCCGCCTGGAAAGCTGGTCCCAGCACGTGATCCGGGACATCGCGAATCTCTAGGCCGCCGCGCGGGGAATGGAGGTAGGATGGGACGTACCGGCCGACCGCGGGCGGTCCCTCGGAATCCGCCTCACCCTTGTTTCGCGGACACGCGGGACGCGTGTCCCTACCTTATGCATCGCGGACACGCGGGACTCGTGTCCCTACCATCGGGAAGATGCGTCGCCGCTCCCTCGTCCCGGAGGGCCCGGCTACGGGGTCGCTTGAAATCCTCTAGAGGGTCTTCTGGCTGAGTTTTTCCCGGCGTTCCCGCACCAGGCGGACCACCAGGGAGGTCCAGCCGGTCTGGTGGGAGGCGCCCAGGCCCTCGCCCGTCTCCGCGTGGAAGTACTCGTGGAAGAGCAGGAGGTCCCGCCAGTGCGGCACCTCCGTGTAGCGGTGCGCCTCCCCGAAGCAGGGCCGGTAGCCGTCCTTGTCCGGGGTGAAGAGGGAGATCAGGCGGTCGCAGATGTCCATCGCCACCTCCTTGAGGGTCATTTCCCGGCCGGATCCGGTCGGGTACTCGATCTTGAAGGAGTCCCCGTAGAAGTGGTGGTAGCGCTCCAGGGCCTCCACGATCAGGAAATTCGTGGGGAACCAGATCGGCCCCCGCCAGTTCGAGTTCCCGCCGAACATGTCCGTATTCGACTCCCCCGGGGTGTAGCACACCTCGTTCGTCTTGCCGCCGTGCTCGAAGACGAAGGGCACCTTCCCGTGCGCCTTGCTCAGCGAGCGGATGCCGAAGTCGGAGAGGAATTCCTCCGGATCGAGCATGCGTTCCAGGGTCTTGCGGAGCTGGGCTTCGGAAGGGATGGCCAGCAGGCAGAGCGCGGATTTCTTGTCCCCGGTGTGGCGGCGCACGCTGATGTATTTCAGCAGCTCCGGCCGGCTGCTCAGGAACCAATCCATCCGCCGGCGGAAGCCGGGCAGGGATTCGATCGTCGTCTGCTTCAGCACCGTGACCGCGCACATCGGCAGCAGGCCCACGAGCGAGCGGATGCGCAGGGGGATCGGTTCCTCGTGATCGATGATGAGCTGGTCGTAGTAGAAGCCGTCCTCCTCGTCCCAGAGGCCGGTGCCGCCGAGGGAATTGATCGCGTCCGTGATGCTCACGAAGTGCTCGAAGAACTTCGAGGCGATGTCCTCGTAGGCGGGCTTTTCGGCGGCGAGCTCCAGGGCCATGGCCAGCATCAGCAGGCAGTAGGAGGCCATCCAGGCGGTGCCGTCGGCCTGGTGGAGCCGCGCCCCGTCCGGCAGGGCGTGGGAGCGGTCGAAGACGCCGATATTGTCCAGCCCCAGGAAGCCGCCGCCGAAGACGTGGCGGCCCTCCATGTCCTTCCGGTTCACCCACCAGGTGAAGTTCATCAGCAGTTTCTGGAAGGCCCGCTCCAGGAAGAGCAGGTCGCGCTCCCCCTTCGGGTCGGCGATCTTGTACACGCGCCAGACCGCCCAGGCGTGGACGGGCGGGTTCACGTCGGAGAAATTCCACTCGTAGGCCGGGAGCTGGCCGTTCGGGTGCATGTACCACTCCCGCAGCAGCAGCAGGAGCTGGTCCTTCGCGAAGCCCGGATCCAGGGTGGCGAAGGGGATCATGTGGAAGGCGGAGTCCCAGGCCGCGAACCAGGGGTACTCCCACTTGTCCGGCATCGAGAGGACATCCCGGGCGAAGAAGTGCGGCCAATCCGAATTCCGCCCGCGCATGCGGGCCTCGGGCGGCGGGGGGCCGTCGCTGTCCCCCTTCAGCCAGTCTTCCACCACGTAGTGGTAGAATTGCTTCGTCCACAGCAGGCCGGCGTAGCCCTGGCGGCAGATCAGGTACTCCTCCCGGGAGAGATCCTTCGGGATGATCGCGGCGTAGAATTCATCCGTCTCCGCGATGCGTCCGGCGAAGGTTTCCGCGAAGCCTTCCATGCCGGCGAGGCCGTTGTTCTCCACGGTGGAGTGCAGGCGGCAGCGGACCGTCACGGAAGCGCCCGGCGGCACCATGAAGTGGAAATGGGCGGCCGCCTTCGTGCCCATCGGCAGCGGGGAGACGGCGTCGGCCTGGCCCTCCACCAGGAATTTGTGGAAGGCGTCCTTCACGTATTCCGTCGGCCCGCCGATGCCGTAGATGGCCGGGTAGTCCGTCTCGTTCTCCGTGAAGAGCCAGTCTTCCTCCGCGTCGAAATCGGGCGAGTCCGCGTAGAAAAGGTAGTCCCCCAGCGTCTCGTGGGAGACGAAGACATGCTCCCCGTGGAGGGCCAGGGAGGGCTTGCGCAGCGGCGTCTCCCGCTCGCTGCCCCATTTCCAGACGTTGCGGAACCACAGGTTCGGCAGCACGTGCACGGGGGCGGGCTCCGGGCCGCGGTTCGTCACGGTGATGCGCCAGAGGATGTCCTCCGGCGAGCGCTTGGCCACCTCCTGCAGCACGTCGAAGTAGCGGCCTTCGTCGAAGATGCCCATGTCCGCCAGCTCCAGTTCCGGCCCCTCCCGGCCGAGGCGGGCGTTTTCCACCAGGATCTCGGCGTAGGGGAATTTCGCGTGGGGGTACTTGTAGAGCGCCTTGGTGTAGGAATGGGTGGGGGTGGAGTCCAGGTAGTAGTAGCACTCCTTCACGTCCTCCCCGTGGTTGCCCTCGTTCCCGCCCAGGCCGAAGAGGCGCTCCTTCAGGATGGCGTCCTTCCCGTTCCACAGGGCCGGGGCGAAGCAGAGCCGGCACTGGCGGTCGCACCAGCCCTGCAGGCCGTCCTCCCCCCAGCGGTAGGCGCGGCGGCGGGCGTGGTCGTGGGGGAATTCCCCCCAACTGTTCCCGAACTCCGAATAATCCTCCCGCACGGTCCCCCACTGGCGCTCGCTCAGGTAGGGGCCCCAGCGCTTCCAGTTTCTCCCGCGGGAGGAATCCTCCTCCAGACGTTCGTGTTCCCTCGTCATCCCGCCCCCGTTAGAGCAGGAACCGTGCAGCGCCACCAGAAAGAGTGCGCCCCGGTTCCCGCCGGTGCTCCGAAGGGTGTATTGAAAATCTCCGGCGGAAGTGTTCAATGCCCTTGGAAATGAACGCCTCCCTCTCCCTCCCGCCCGCTGTCGTGCCGCCCTCGGAAGCCCTCGTTTGCGAGGCCTTCGGCGATCGTGTCACCTTCCACCTGACCGGGGAACAGACCGGCGGCGCCTGCACCCTCTTCACCGTGGAAACCCGGCCCGGCGGCGGCCCGCCGATCCACCGCCACGAGCGGGAGGACGAGATCTTCCACGTGCTGGAAGGCCGCGCCGAGTTCTACAAGGACGGCGCCTGGACCGAGGTTCCCGCGGGCAGCACCGTCTTCATGCCCCGCGGCAGCATCCACGCCTTCCGGAATGCCGGGGACACCGTGCTGCGCCAGCTCATCCAGACCATCCCCGCGGGCTTCGATACCTTCTTCGCCCGCTGCACGGCGGAATTCCGCCGCGAGAGCGGGCCGGACATGGCCCGCATCCTGGAAATCAGCACGGAGCACGGGATCGATTACCCGGAGCATTGAGACCGCCCGCGGGAGCGGTCCGGCGGCGATTTCACCCGGTTTCCCTTGCTCCTTCCGCGGCGGGGCAAAAGAATCCCGCCCTCCGCCATGAAGCTCTTTCCCCTCGTTCTCGCGCTGCTGGCCGTCCTTTTGCTCCCGGAGACCGCCACCGCGGCGGATGCCCACGGGCTGAAAACTCCGGAATTCGTGGAGAAGCTCTCCTCCTTCCCGCGGGAAGAGGCCGCGGCGGGGATCGAGGGCATCGGCGCAAAGCTCGCCTACCGGGCGAAGGCCCAACCTTTCCTCCTGGTCGCCACCGTCATCTTCGTGCTGGCGATCCTGCACACCTTCGTGGCGGTGCCGATCACCAAGCTGGCCCACAAGGTGCAGCACGACCACGACGCGCGGGTGCGCAAGGAGCTGGGCCATGCCACCGCACATGACATGGTGAGTTTCAAGGGCACCATGCTCCACTTCCTGGGGGAGGTGGAGGCCATCTTCGGCATCTGGGTGCTGGCGCTGATGGGGGCGATGTTCTGGTTCTACGACCTGGATACGATCAAGGGCTACCTGATGGGGGTGAATTTCACCGAGCCGGTCTTCGTCGTCATCATCATGGCCCTGGCCTCCACCCGGCCGGTGCTGCGCTTCGCGGAGGCCTGCCTGGGTTTCTTCGCCCGCTTCGGCAAGGAAACGCCCGCGGCCTGGTGGCTCTCCATCCTCATCATCGGCCCGCTGCTGGGCTCCTTCATCACGGAGCCGGGGGCGATGACGATTTCCGCGATGCTGCTGGCGAAGAAATTCTACAAGCTGAAGCCGACGCCGCTCTTCGCCTACGCCACGCTGGGCCTGCTTTTCGTGAATATCTCCGTGGGCGGCGTGCTGACGAATTTCGCCGCGCCGCCGGTGCTGATGGTGGCCAAGAGCTGGGGCCTGAGCACCCTGGAGATGCTGCTGCACTACGGGGACAAGGCCGTGGTGGCCATCCTGGCCTCCACGCTGCTCTACTATCTCTTCTTCCGCAAGGAGCTGGCGGAAATGGGCGTGCGCGCCGGAGA
This sequence comes from uncultured Verrucomicrobiaceae bacterium, assembly GCA_965651965.1. Taxonomy (GTDB): domain Bacteria; phylum Verrucomicrobiota; class Verrucomicrobiia; order Verrucomicrobiales; family Akkermansiaceae; genus Haloferula. The sequence goes on from CBFGVD010000107.1 coordinate 6,978, forward strand.
CCACGATGCGGACGGCAAGGGCGACCTGAAGGAGAAGCTGCGGCCGGTGCCGCTCTTCGTGACGGTGACGCACCTGGCCTTCATGGCGTGGACGGTGTTTTTCGCCCACTATCCCCCGCTCTTCATCGGCGGCTTCCTGTTCTTCCTCGCCTTCTCCCAGGCCACCGCGCACCACCAGCACGATATCAACCTGCGGGGGCCGATCCTGGTGGGCTTCTTCCTGGCGGGGCTGGTGGTCCACGGCGGGCTCCAGGGCTGGTGGCTGGCTCCCATCATCAGCAGCCTGGACAAGACGGCGCTCTTCATCGGCTCCACCATCCTGACTTCCTTCAACGACAATGCGGCGATCACCTTCCTGGCGAGCCAGGTGGAGGGCCTGCCCGCGCAGCTCAAGTATGCCGTGCTGGCCGGGGCGGTCACGGGCGGCGGCCTGACGGTGATCGCGAACGCGCCGAACCCCGCGGGGCAGGCGCTGCTGGGCCGTTTCTTCGGCGAGGGCGTGTCCCCGGCGAAACTGCTGGCCGGGGCCCTGGTGCCGACGCTGATCGTGGCGGCCTGCATGATGTTCTTCCCGGACAAGGGGATCGACGAAATGTTCGCGCCGGAAAAAGAGCCCGGCTACGTGGCCCCGGCGGAAACGCCCTGACTCCCCGCCGCGCCCATGTTCACCGGACTTGTCGAAACCACCGGCCGGGTGCGCTCCCTGGAGCGCCGCGGCGAGCAGGCGCGCCTCTCCGTGGAGATTCCCTTCGCGGCGGAGCTGGAAATGGGGGAATCCGTGGCGGTGAACGGCTGCTGCCTGACCGTGGCGGCCATGGATGCCGGCAGCGCGGGCTTCGACCTGCTGGCGCAGACGCTGGCGGTGACCTCCCTGGGGGATCTGGAGGCGGGCTCCACGGTGAATCTGGAGCGGGCCTTGCGCGCCGGGGACCGCTTCGGCGGGCACTTCGTGCAGGGCCATGTGGATGCCGCGGGCCGCGTGCTGGCGCTGGAGCCGCGCGGGCAGGACCACGTGCTGGACGTTTCCCTGCCGCCGGAGATCGCGCGCCTGTGCATCGACAAGGGCTCGCTCTGCGTGGACGGGATCTCGCTGACGATCGCGGAGCTATCGCCGGAGCGGGCGCGCTTCTGGATCACGCCGCACACCTACGCGGCCACCCACCTGCCCGCGCTGAAAGCGGGCGCGCGGGTGAACCTGGAAGCCGACCTGCTGGCCAAGCACGTGGCCAAGCTGCTGGAAGGCTTCACCGCCCGGGACCGCGCGGAATAGGGGAACCGCCGCCGCGGCATCCTCCCCGGTCGCCATATCTTCCGCCCGCCAGGAATGATGTGCCGATTATGATTGGCAAAGCGCCGGGGATGACTTGTCGTCCGCGCATGCTGTCGTTTGCCAAGACCCGTTTCCCTCTCGCCCTCGTCGGTCTCGCGCTTGCCTTCGCCCGGGCGGAGGCTGCCATCACGATCACTTTCAGCTACGACGGGACGGATACCATCGCCACCGTGAGCGGCTCCATCACCCTTCCGCCAACGCTTGACGCGGACAATGTTCCGAATGGCGGAGCCACCTTTATGGATGGATCCTACGGCTGGCTCTATGTGCACGTCTCCGGAAATCCTTCCTACGATGTCTATTCCGGCGGCAGCAACCCGAATTCCTTCGTCATCGCCGCTCCGGATCAATGGTCGGGCACGGGATCGTTCGGCTTCAGCTCCGATGTCCTCTATACGGCTTTCGACGAGGTTCCCGGCGGCACCTATGCTCCCTCCGGTACTTTCACTTGGAGCAACCGGACCCTGGAACAAGTCGGCGTTGCCGGGATCACGACGCCGACGGTCGTTCATACCACCTCGAACGGGGAGGACATCCTCTATGTCACCGTCCCGGAGCCCGGTCTTCCCGGCCTCGCCGCCTGCGGTGCCATCTTCGCCGCCCTGGGCATCCGCCGCCGCGGCCGCTGAGGCGGAACCCTCCGGCACGAGGGAGCGACGAGGCATTTTCCCGATGGCAGGGACACGCGTCCCCGCGTGTCCGCGAAGCAAGGGTGAGGCAGATTCCAAGGGACC